>JBGSXT010000829.1:0-8297 GCA_041751295.1 Mariniblastus sp. | reverse complement strand
GTTCCCGGCTGATCAATTGCCGCTCCACCAGAAATTGGCGGTCCAGGGTCTCCAGATCGGCGACGTCGATAAAGGTCAGGTTTGCCAGCCGCGGTTCGCTGGACAGTCGTTCCCGCACGATGGCCTCGATCGTCGCTCGGTCGATATCCGTACAGCGACCGATAAACGGGAAATCGGCCAAATTGCGAGCCAGTCGAATGCGGCTGCTCATGACGATGTCCGATTCAGGGCCACTTCCCTTGAGCCATTCACCACATCCAGAAACCAGATCGTCGAATGTCAACGGTTTTCCCTTTCGATCGAATTGATTTGGTCTCGCAGCTGCGACGCGAGTTCGTAGTCTTCCCGTTGGACCGCTTCCTTCAATTCCCGCCTCATGCGAATCACCTGTGTCCGATCTTCCGTATTGTCACTGCCTCGCAGCGGACGCTTACCAATATGATCCGGTCCGCCGTGCACATTCAACAATAGCGGTTCAAGTTCGCTGCCAAAAAATTCATAATCGTGAGGGCAACCCAGTCGGCCGTTCTGACGGAATTCAAAAAAAGTGATCCCACAGACGGGACACTCCTTGGCATCCAGCTCTTTCAAGTCCTCTGCCGTCTGTTCCAGCTTCAATTGCTGTTGCAGAAAGCCCATGGTTGTGGGCGCTGCGGCATCGTCACTCATTTCTTCGGGCTGCAGATACGTTTTGGCACAATCCGGACACAAGTGAAGTGCCAATACTTCGTCTCCCGATAGATCGGTGATATGAAACGTGGCCGGTTTTTCGCATTTTTGGCACTTCATGGATTCGGACCTTCATCGAGCAGAAACATTGGCAGCTTAGAGATTGTAAACGGAATCCCGGCGTTGGAGCGGTTCAGTCCACTGAAAATCTTACGCATTGTTTGGGTCAACATTCAAGTGCGAATTCAAAACTTCAAAGGGAATCCGTTTCCCGCCACCATTTACCTTTGCCACCCCCTAAAAACAGCAAAACATCAAATATCAGTATTGACTTGAAGAATCCTGCATGTTTTCAATCAGTGCCTGGCCGAACTCGCTGCATTTGAGCAAAGTCGCACCCTCCATTAACCGCTCGAAATCGTAGGTTACCGTTTTGGCGGAAATGGTTTTCTCCATTGCCGCAACGATCATATCGGCTGCTTCGTCCCAGCCCAGATGTCGCAGCATCATATCGCCGCTGAGGATCAAGGACGACGGGTTTACTTTGTCCTGTCCCGTGTACTTGGGGGCGGTACCGTGCGTCGCCTCGAAGATGGCCCGGCCGGTCGAGTAATTTACGTTCGCCCCCGGCGCAATGCCAATGCCTCCAACTTGTGCCGCCAGCGCGTCACTGATGTAGTCGCCGTTCAAATTCAGTGTGGCCAGAACCTCGTACTCGGACGGACGGAGCAATATCTGCTGCAGCATGGCGTCGGCGATGACGTCCTTGATGATCAAACCGCCCGGCAAAACATGCCACGGTCCGCCATCAAGGGGCTTGGCACCGTACTCGTCCGCCGCGACCTGGTACCCCCAATCGCGAAATGCTCCCTCGGTAAACTTCATGATATTCCCTTTGTGAACCAGCGTGACGCTTTGACGCCCTTTTTCAATCGCGTAGTCGATCGCCGCACGTACCAGCCGGGCAGTTCCCTCGCGGCTCACAGGCTTGATTCCGATCCCACAGGTATCAGGAAAGCGTATTTTGGCGAATCGTTGCGGAAATTCTTTGGAGAATATTGCTTTAAATTTTTCCGTATCTGAATCACCATCGGCGAACTCGATGCCCGCGTAAATGTCTTCCGTATTTTCGCGAAAGATTACCATATCAACCAATTCAGGTTCCTTCACTGGACTGGGAACACCGTTGAAATAGCGAACTGGTCGAACGCAGGCATACAGGTCAAGCCTCTGTCGCAGAGCTACATTGATGCTGCGAATGCCACCTCCGACCGGCGTGGTTAAAGGTCCTTTGATGGCCACCAGATATTCGTCGATTGCCGCGATCGTTTCATCCGGCAACCAGATAGTTTCGCCGTACACATCGTTCGCTTTATCGCCAGCATAAACCTGCATCCAGGCAATCTTGCGCCGACCGCCGTATGATTTTTCAACAGCGGCATCCAATACAGGTTGGCTGGCGGCCCAAATATCCGCACCCGTGCCGTCCCCTTCAATAAATGCGACGATCGGTTTGTCAGGTACGAGCAGTTTTCCATCGACCAGTGTTATTTTCTCTCCACTAGCGGGAATTTCGATTTTTGCGAAAGCCATTAATGTTCCGAATTATCCTTGGTGTTTCTGCGACTGGACTATTGTGGCGAACAATTCGATTTTTGCCAGTGGTGCGAATTGGCTACGCATCCTCCATGCAACGGAATAAACTGGACTTGACAAGGCGTCAAACTGAATCCGTCAGTTCACCGTTTTCGTTGCGGCCAATGATGTAAACCCGGACTCGGTTTTGCTTTTCACAATTGAATAGCCAGAATTCTCGAGTAGATCCGTGACTTCTGCGACAGACACGCGCAATTTTTGATAGGCGCTTTTTTGCATTTCCCAAACCCCTTCGTTCCGTATGAACAGTAGATCGTTGACGGTTACAACGCGTTCGCCGTATTCGAGGAATGTTGCCATCAGGGCGTTCTCGTCCAGGCGGACAGGAATCGCCCGTTCAATCCCTTTGAGCTCGTTGGTCAGGTCCCGAAACGATAACACCAAGCTGCCACCTGCTCGCAGGTTTTTGTAGACATCAGCAAGCAGCGTGTTCACTGCCTTAATCGACGGAACGTGAACAAGTGTATCCCCCATACAGACAACCAAATCGTAAGGGCCATAGGACTGCCAAGTTTCAATTTCCAACATGTCACCATGAACAACTGTGACCGCTTGCCCGGTTGCCAAAGACTGAAGTTCGTCAAGCAATGGGTGACTTGTGTCAACCGCGACGACTTCGAACCCCAGTCCGGTCAAAGCCAACGTCTGGTAGCCCGACCCGCATCCGAGGTCGAGCGCCCTGTTTCCAGTGCCTGCCGATAAGCCAATATCGCTGAAAAACTTTTGATTTTTTGCGATTTGTGATTCGTGTCCACCACTCATCCAGGAATAATGAGCTGCCAAAAACCGATCGTAATGGTCTGCGACTGAATTCATTTGGTTGTCGTTTTCCTGATTGAAGATTGGCGAGTTGGGTGGCAACGTTGATTAGTTGGACGGCGCCACTACGACTGAATGTTCTGCGAAATCGCAACCCGAAGCGTAAGCATGGAAATTCGTCTAAGTGCCTTCCTCGCTTGAGCTACGGATTACGATTGGGTTCCGAAGTATCGATGTCCACTTAGACGGGATCTCAACGCGATTTTCGGCCATCAACGCCGGCGCGGATACCCCCGTAATCCAACCACGGCGCATTTCGCTAGCTGGCGAAAATGATGGTCTTTTGACGCACTATTTATCCTGCTAAGGTCCGCCTGCAAATCACCCGCCGCCTTGACCCGCCCGTATTGTGGAAACAATGCCCAAGTTGAGAATTTTCAGAAAACACCGATCGGCGGAAGATGAGTTGCCCTCGTACAAACCACGGATTCTGTTTGTCTCGCACGAAGCAACTCGAACCGGCGCTCCAAAAATCATTCTGAATATTCTTAAACAGTTTCAATATTCATGCGACGTGCACTGCGAGACCATCCTCCATGAAGATGGACAGTTATTGGACGAGTTCCAATGTTATTCGCAAGTTCACAGTCTGTACTTGCCCCGCCAACGATCGTCCGAGCTGCAGAAAAGAATCCGTGCGATTGTCAATTGTCGGAAAAAGGATCGACCGATTGTTGCGCTATGCAATAGCATGGAATCCAGATTCGTAGTCGAACAACTGTCTCAAGCAGGCATTACAGTGATTGCCCTGGTCCATGAGTTGCCGTGCTCATATGCCGAATCTGATTATCAGCTAATCTACGAGCACGCGACCAAAATCGTTTTTCCGGTAAAAGCAGTTCGGGATTCGTCCCATCGAAAACTACCGATTCCGTTTGGCAAGGATCTGGTCTTGCCCCAAGGATTGTTGGACCCGCATTTCGCTGATGCGATGGATCACGACGCCGCCCGGCGGCAGATTCGGGAAGAGCTGTCTCTGCCAACCGACGCATTTATTGTGCTGGGATGTGGCACGTTGGACATGCGAAAGGGTATCGACCACTTTGCGGCAATCGCGAAGAGTGTCGTTCGAAAGAATCACTCGACGACGGCGATCCATTTCGTGTGGGTTGGAGACGGACCCCGTTGGCCCCATTCGGCGTACCACTACGTACAAATCGATTTGAAGAATGCCCGCATCGCCAGTCATGTCCATTTCATTGGCGAACGGGCGCAAGTGGCTCCCTATTTTTTTGGTTCCGACATGTTTTTGCTCCCCTCGCGGGTTGACCCGTTCCCCTGCGTGGTTCACGAGGCGATGGCGGCACGTTTGCCAGTGATGACGTTTGCCGAATCAGGTGGCGCGAGTGAGGCCTTGGAAAACGGAGGGGGCTTTGTGGTGCCCTATGCCGACTATGAAATGGCAGCCGGCATCATTTGCGGCCTGGCCCAAAACCCGGCAATGGCCGACAGCATGCGAGCCACATCCTTCCAGCGGGTTCAGAACGAATACCGCTTCGATTCCTATGCCAGTGATCTGATTTCACTGACAGAAGCATTAACCGGATGCAAATTGCGCAGTCGCACAAACATTTCCATTGCGCACAATTGCAATGGGACCATTCAAATCAATCGAGCCGCCTGAGTTGGTCGTAAACGGCGGCCACACCGCCAGCCATGCTTTTCTCTGATAGCAACTCCCGCTGTCGTCGCAGCGAACTGTTTCGCAGCGAAGCCCACTGAACTCTGTCGCCGTAAATGCTTCGAATTCGGTCCGCCAGATTGACGGCTGAACCCGCGTCGAATATCAGGCCATCGACGCCGTCCTGAATCGCTTCCGGAATCCCTTCAACATTGCTTGCGATCACAGGCACTCCTTGAGCCATTGATTCCAGTACCACCATCGGCAGTCCTTCACCAAACAGACTAGGCAGAACGAACAGGTCCATACGGTGAAGTTGTGCATTAATATCCGTTTGAAATCCCGTCCACGTAATGAGTTCGTCAATCTCCAATTTTCTGACCAGTCTCATGATCTCCAATTGATAGTCCGATGATTCAAAACCTCCAACAGCCCGCAAACGAATATTCAACCCCTCCTGTTTCAGCATCGCCATCGCCTCCAACAACGTTTCGATCCCTTTCCTGGGTCGAAACAGTGCCATGGTTCCCAGCGTCCAAACATCGCACGGAGGCTTGCGGCCGTTCAAATCGTGACAGGTCGGCACTCCGTTCAGCACGACATGAAGTTTGCCGGGATCATGCCCCAGCTGTTTCATGTAGCTTGCCAAACTGGCCGAAACACAAACCATCGCGTTGGCAGATTTCAGACAATGCGTCTCGACCCAGGCGTTGATTCGGTTGCGGAACTTGCGAGTCGAATCGCGGCCAACAGGCGAATGCACATGGTATACCAGCGGCAGTTCCAACCAGCGGGAAACAAGACTGCCAACCAGCAGTGTTCGCGGCGTATGCGCATGCAGAATTTTGTAGCCGTGTTCTTTCACTAGTCGAACGACTTTGCGGGCAACTGCCAAATCCAAAATACTGCGCATGTTAAGATCAAACAGAGCGGTATCACTTTGTCGAACTTTGGAAAATCTGTTTAATTTTAAACAGGCAAAGTCGACTCGGTATCCGAAATCAGGCAACGCGATGGCCAACAGGTCCTGAACCCGTTCAGCACCGGAGAAGTGTTCACCATTGATCAGATGCAAAACGCGGCAGAGTTCCTTCGAACAGGCCCTTGCATCCGGCACCGTTGGGTGCCGCGATACTTCCAATAAATTCGGCAATATGCTATTCATGTAAGTCGTCAGAAAATGGCAGTTGTTGCAATTGAGTTCAATCGCGCGGGAAACGTTCGAGTTATTTCAACGTGGCAGGACGTCTTTTTGGTTTCGCGATGGAGACGTCACACCGGAACTGACAAAAAGCCACGCATAAATCAATAGAAAGATAGCTCACTGAAAACATCCGCGCCCGACTCGCTTGAACAATCCGTTCAACCGGCGCATTCGTCAGCTGCCCAGCAGGACTTCGCATTCGCCCCACTGCCCCTGATTTTCATCCACGCCAACCAGAATGCGGTCGATATGTGGACCGGCCCACGAAGCGGCGCGTTCAATCAGTCGATCGGCAATATGGCTGGCGAGGAGTTCTGCCGTCGTATTACCGATCGGCAGCAAGCAACAATCCTCCTCAGGAAAAATCCATCGGCGTTCCTCGAATGTTGCCGTGACTTCATTGTCCTTCAATCTAACACAGATGGCCTGATGTTTTGTCGGCAACAAAACGCGGTGGTCCATGCTGCCACCAATTTCCGCCAACGCATCGCGCAGAGCAATAAAATCGACGACGTATCCATGTTCATTCAATTTGCCGTAGACTTCGCAGCGAACGACATAGTTGTGCCCGTGCAGCCGCTCACAAATGTTGTCGCCAAAGGTGATGAAATGGGCGGCGCTGAACGTCAGCTGCTCTTTTTGTAAAACGACCCGATACGAATTGTGCGTCATGGCTTACCTGAACGGTGGTGAAATCTGGTCATTGACGATTCCGACAAACAGGCCGGCGACGATCAAATCGGCGGTCGTGCCCGGATTGCGTCGATGTCCATCCGATCGCATCCAGAAATCGAGCTCAGCCAATTTTGCACAATACGATTCGCGCGAATTGGCAATCAGCTGTTCCAAGGCTTGACGCGCATACATTTGAGCCTGTGCCGATACGTCATCGCCACACTTGCGACGTATCAAACTGTCACCGAATCGCGCCAGCAGCGAAACTTGGGTATAAATAATACTTTCCGTAATGGATCCGAAATGCAGCTGGCCTGTAATCAGCAACGGGATGACGTCGTCGAATACCTGTTGGAAGTCGTTGACATACTGCCTGGCAACCAGATCCTGGTCACTGGAAAATTCCATCGCGTCCAGAATGTTTTCAGGAGGATGACTGGCAACATCCATCTTCGACGTCGCCCCCAGGCCGCCGGGCCGGGCAATACGGATGGCTTCATAAATAAACCTGGAATCTCCCGCGCCCATTTCCCGCAAAATGCGGCGGACCATGATTTGAGTCAGCGATCCGGCATTGGCTGCAATCGCTAATGGAGAGACCAGCAGCGCGATTCCGAGGTTGGAGTTGGTTGATACGATTGCTGCCGTAGAACGGATGGTTTCGAGAATCAATTCCCCGACCGAATCGGTTTTGCGAGTATCAATTGCCTGCCCGAGAATTTCGGCGCTGACGACAAAATCGGTGAACGTCAGATTGTCGAAATCGGCTCCCCGGTGGACATTACCGGGCTTGCTTGCGCAGACTTCCAGCAGACACGCCAGCGATGCAATTCGGCCGATCGAGAATTCGGTGGAATGTCTGGAGTCCATCAGTTTCGTTTCAAAAAATCCTGGACTAATCGCAACACTGTTTTAGGCTCATCTTCCAATACGTAGTGTCCAGCATTTTCGAGTCGCTCGACTTCCGCATGCGGCCAATGGTTGATGAACCGAGATAAACATTCCGGTCGGAAGCACCAGTCCTTCATCCCCCAAATCAGCTGAACGGGTACATCGGACAGCGATGGCAATTGGCGCTCAATATCCGCCAGTACATGCCATGTCGGATGAGATTTTGACAGGGGAATATCCTGAACGAATTGGTAAATCGCTGTTCGATCCTGCCACGATTGGTATGGAGCCAGCATACCTTGTGCGACTTGCGGAGGTAATCCGCCAGGCTGTTCGGTCGCCATCTGCGTGGCGCTGCGGGCGAAAAGATTTAAACCCTGAACCGCCCATTTACCGAAAACAGGCCAGCGGCAGACTCGAATCCGAAACGGAATGAAGGAAGGTGGAAAAGCCGCTGAGTTAAGCAACACGATTCTTCGAAATACTTCTCGGCGTTGCAGCAGTGCCCCCAATCCAATCGCGCCCCCCCAGTCGTGAGCGATCAGCGTAGCATCGCTCAATTGCAGTGAATCAATCAACGCAACGAGATTCACAATATGCTGCCGCAAACAATAGGGATAATCCACAGGTTTATCGCTCAGTCCGCAACCGATATGATCAACCGCAATCGCCCGCTGTCGGGGTGCAAGTCCGGCAATCAATTGGCGATAGTAAAACGACCACGTCGGATTGCCGTGAACCATCAATACGGGCGGTCCAACG
>JBGSXT010000828.1:0-2014 GCA_041751295.1 Mariniblastus sp. | reverse complement strand
TCCGTGATCAGACATCAAAATGACTGTAACTTCGTCACCTGCCACCTCCAACAAATTCCTTAGAAGTTCGTCGTGATACAGATATCCCGCAGTCACCACATTGTTGTACATTCGGTAATCTTCGTCCGAGATGTGGGATTGCTGGGGAGGATGATATCTCATGAATCCATGCGAAAAATGATCGATCGCGTCGTAGTAGATCGCCGCGAAATCCCATTTCCGTGTCTGCAACAGGTAGCTTGCCGGGCGGTGAATGGAAACGCACTCGCACAGCATTTTCATCACAGATGCCAGTCGACTGTCTGTTTCCTGATCAATTTCGGCTGCGTGGGGCACGAAGGGCAGGACATGTCCCGGCTGCAATTGGGTGGGATGAATTCGCAACGGTGCCAACTCTTGCAACGCCGACTCCGGATGTACACAGTTGGCCGGCAATTTCCAAGGGTCGCCAGGTTTGCGCGGCGACTTGTGAAAAAAATCCGAGACCATGACCCCATTGATTGGCTCGGTCGGGTTGCTCGGCCACCAGCCAACGACGATTGAATTCAGGTCCTGCTGGTTGAGAATGTTCCAGATCGCTTTGCATTTGCGCGACAGATTCGTCATCGGCTGAACGCCCTTGCCATCGGGAGTCGGCTCGGTGAACCCATGGATGCCATGTTTATACGGTCGTTTTCCGGTGGCAATGGTTGTCCACAACATCGGCGACAAAGACGGAAACAGCGTAGCCATATTGCCCATCACGCCGTTTTTCACCAGCTTTTGAACGTTCGGCATGCGCCCCTCGTCCATCAATTTGTGGATCACTTTCCAATCGGCGGCATCCCAGCCGATCAACAAAACTTTTCTGGAGCTATCCATGAATGGCACTTTCTGAGTGGAGATAAATTAGGACTTCAGACCGCCTGTTTATTCGAATCGCGGGTTCAGGAACTCCCGTCCCGACCCCTTCCTCTGTTTGGGCTGGATCCATTCAGACAACGAGTGGCCCACGTCCAATGACGATCGGAGGTAACGGACACTGTCTCTTTTCCGTATCCAAAACCGGATACGACGTCCCGAATTTCGTCGATGGATAAAGCAGCCCGCAAAGAATCATCGAACATTCGACGGGAATGAGGGTTCTCCACACCAGCATAGGTTTGCACCAATTGATTGACCGTCGCATCACTTGGCGGGCGCAGCAAATCTCGAACAAAAATGATTCCGCCCTGTTTCGTGACACGAACCAATTCGCAAAGGCACAAGTAGGGTTCAGGAATATGATGAACGATACTGTTGGAAATGCTGCTATCGAACGAACCATCCTCGTACGGCATCGATTTGGCATCAATTCGTTCCAACCGAATGCGCTCCGTCAGCCCACTTTCATTCACATTTTTATCGGCCAATTCGAGCATATGGGCAGCCATGTCGATGGCCGTAATGTGGCACTGCAGGTCGGTTTGACACAACTGGATCGGAATCCGCGCGGTGCCTGTTCCCAAATCGAGCACATTGCCCAAATCCAACTGCCTGGCCCCGGCGAATTCCAACAGATCGGCAACAAATTGGCTATTGACCTGCGAATGATCCATGTTGTCATAATCACGGGCCTCAATTTGAGTGTCCATGACTTCGGGTTCCAAAACTCTATCCAATGGCATGTTTTCAATCCGCTTGCAGTCGAATCGGTCTAGTCGTCACAATGATATTCGATTTGTGTGGGATTTTGCAGTCAAGGAAACGGATGGAAACCGAATAGGCCATTTGCCTTATTGTTTTCCGTGGGATAGGCTGCCAGCCTGTGAATTGGGGACCACAAACCGGAAACTTATGCCAATTATTTTTCTCATGCTCCTAAGCAAAATCATGTTTCCTACCGCCGATAACTGCGTCAGATCCGGTAGGTGCGAGCGGTCACTAATATTATTTGTGTCGGTCGCGTCGCTGACCTTACATCTGGCGAACCTGCCATTGCCCGCCCAACAGGACGAATTGTCTGTTGCAGCGATGGGCAAGATCAACGAAGAAT
>JBGSXT010000827.1:0-4076 GCA_041751295.1 Mariniblastus sp. | reverse complement strand
ACTCGGTAATCCTGGCGACCGGTGGCATGTCGTATCCCGGTTGCGGCACGACCGGTGACGGATACCCTTGGGCTCGGCAATGGGGCCACCGGATCGTGAACCCTGTGCCAGCATTGTCTCCCATCACCAATCAGAATTGTTGGTCTCACGAACTCAAAGGCATCACTCTCAGCGACGTCGCTCTGAAAATCTGCGAATCAAACATGAGGAATTCCGCCGATACAACGCGAAAGTCGGCGGTCCTCGATCAACAGCGGGGTGGATTTCTGTTCACCCATTTCGGTTATTCCGGACCCTCCGCACTCAATATTAGCCGGATGGTATCTCTTCATTCGAGTCCTAATCAGCTGGTTCTGGAATGTGATTTTTCACCCGAATTGAATCAGGAAGAATTCCGGCAGCAGCTAATCGGTCGACTCGCGCAAAATTCCAAACAGTCGTTGGCCAATGTGCTGAGTGAACTGTTTCCGCGCCGATTTGTCGAACAGTCGCTGGGTCAATTGGGCTATCAACCGGGAATCAAAGCCGCTGAAGTCAGCAAAATCCTGCTCGGCCAATTGACCGGACACTTCAAACAATCCCGATTCCCCATCGACGGCACATGTGGATTCAAAAAAGCCGAAGTTACCGCCGGTGGCGTTGACTTGAAAGGCGTCGACAGTCGGACCATGCAAAGCCGGCACTGCCCCGGACTGTTCATCGTCGGCGAGGCTCTCGATTTGGATGGCCCGATCGGCGGCTACAACTTTCAATCCGCCTTCAGCACCGGCTGGCTGGCTGGGAAGCACGTAGAAAAAAGGCAAAAGTTCGGGGTTTTTGACTGTAAAAAGGACGATATCGTACATAAAAACCAGATTATCCCTTTCCTACGCTCGCTTCAACGAATCCGCTTCGCTCGATCAGCACCCACCCAATCTGCTCGACTGTCCTCTCACTTCTAATCGTATCCTGGGAAGCAGCAGTGGCGATTGGCGAGATGGGTCTGATTATCCGCGTTTGAGTCGAGTTTGAATCCAATCGGGGTCTCGCCTCTCATCCGGCACAGCAACCACGTTTACGGTTTTGCCGTCGCACAGTTAATACACGGCGTACGGGAATCGCTTTGCCGCCATGCAGTGATAACCAAAACGCTTCGAGTGAACCCCGCCCAGTACGGAAAGTGATCGAAGATCGGCCATGAGGGAATTATGAAAATGGTCGCCAACTGCTGCACCGTTTTGACTGTAGAAGGCGATGCCATCCGATAGATCGCGTTCTGCATCGTTCGAAACCAGAACATTCACGAGCCGCGTTTCCGCAACCGTTCTTGAACCTCATCAAGCGTTGAAAACGCAGTTTTTCCATTGTCAATTCGTTTCTGACGCTCGGCAAGTATTTCAGCATGCCACTGCGGCGAAGGCATGTCGTCGTGTTGGAGCTGCAGCGACGCCCATAGTTGCTCCATCGCGGCCAGCTTCTCGGCGATCGTCATCGTCGAAATTGGCAGATTCATGGTTTCACTCCGTATTCATTCTCCAGGACAAGCATTTTATCACCAGGAATGATATTGCGATCCCTCCGAAGTCAGCAAAATCCTGGTCGACCAATTGACTGGCCACTTCAAACAATCCCAATTCCCTATCGATGGATCGTGCGGATTGAAAAAAAAGCCGAAGTTACGGCTGGTGGCATCGAATTGAAGTGCGTCGACAGTCGGACCATGCAAAACCAACACTGCCCAAGCTTGGTCATCGTCGGCGAAGCTCTCGATTTGGACTGTCCGATAGGCGGCTACATTTTTCAAGCCGCATTCAGCAATGGCTGGTTGGTCGGACAATATGTTTGATCCTGAAAATGTGGTTCACGATTTAAAAACCAAGGCGATTTGCCGGTTTGACCATTTTGGGATTTTCGAAAAGAATACTGTGGTTGCGGCGAACAATGTGCGAGAATCATCCAATAGTTTCGAGGACTGGATTGGTAATATGCAAAACACGACCAACTGGCAACCCAAGAGGCGACAGCTGACAAAAGCAACTGAAGACCAACATGGTCGGCCATCAATGTCTCGCAACACTGGCAGACTCCAGTCAACAGTCGAATTCGACAATGGCGCTCAGCCGCATACGCCTGGACAGGAGCTGACGCACTTTGGGACTTGGGTGGGGCAACCGATTTTGGTCCCACCCAAAGATTGCAACCAAGAATTGGCCAAGTCGATGTTGAATCGATTTGGACTTTTTGCTTCCCAATCGGAGTGTTGGCAGGCCACGGCTAAGGAACACCGCTCCAAGTTTATTCAGGTTCGTGAATTCGAGTTGCCCCGCGCTTCGATTCGATTGCCGCAAGGTCGTCTGTTTGTCACCGTTACCGAGAGCGACAAATTTAATGAGATTAAAGATCCAATTCCTCAATGCGTGCAGACTCGGCTAGCGGAGTTTTTGGCCGGAGCAGGCAAGCAACAAGGTGTCAAAGTCTACTATTTGAAACCGCTCTGTGTTGAAATCGGCAGCGACTTGATCTTTACGACTCGGAAGGAGCTCAAGCAAGCCATCGCAAAGATTCAGGCCGAAGTCTTCGCGGAATACCGCCGGCACTATCTGTCGCACCGCGCACGCCGGATGACAGTTGCGGTTGTCGACGCCTTGCTTGCCATACCGAAATCCATGCTGAAATTTTTCATTGAGAGAAAGAAACGTGAGATTGAGGCGTTTCACGCCAAGTTGGAATTTGAGCGACGTAAGCGCGCGTTGAAGGCAGTCCGCCACTGGAAAAAATACCGCAAGGGTGACTGTTCGTTCGATGAAGTTCTTGCCCTCACCTCGACGCCCGATCGCAAAGATGTCATCGATTACTACGTTCAGGAAAAGGCATTGTCCAATATCGACCGGCAAATGTTTTTGATTGCCTCGGCAGCAACGCTGCCATGGTTTGCGACTCTATCGCTGGCTGCCTACCAGCTTGCGGTAGTGTTGACAGCCACAGCCTCAGTCGCAGTTTGCGATCCCGTCTTCGTTGCCGAAATGCCCGGATCCAGGGGCCGTCTGTTGAAAATTGGTCACTTTGACGAAGTCGATGGAGTGCTGCACGTCGAAATCTGACAGCAATTCAAGGCAGCAAAAATCGATCTTTGCACTGTCGGCACCGTTATGTCCAAGGTTGGACAGCTCGTATGGTTGCGGAGAACCAAATGCGGCAGCCGATCATCAGTGCTGCAGGACGACAGCGACTGGCAAATCGACAACTGCTGGCACGTCAAGACCGTCACACAATTCGGATTGTTAGCGTCTATCTATTGATCGTCGGGTCCATTTTCTCCGGCAGAGTCAGGTTCTTTTTGTCCCAGGTCAGCCTTGACATCGCTGTCCTTTGCCTTTCGATCAGATTCATCCGGGACGACGTTGAATACGCTTGATCGAACGAACAAATACAACTGATCCGGAATGAGCATGTCGCCTGGAGCGAGGTAGTCCGGTTGTTGGCCCCGGCTGTCAGGAACCGTCATGCCGCCTGCCAATACCACATGGTTGACCGGGCAACGGACGGTTGTCGACAACCGCTGGACGCTGTACTTTGGCCTGTCGATCAACTGTTTCTGATCAGCTAAATCTCCGGCGGTTGACTGCGAAGCATCAATCGCGTTTCCGTTTCCATTCTTCGATGAACTTTCGATTGTGGACTGCAAATGGGATTTGCTGTCGCCGCGATCGCCTGTTTTGACAATCCGGCAATGCAAATCGAGGACGACGAAATTTCCGCCGCGCGTCGCCACAGGCGTGATCTGGAAAGACAGGCCAGACTGAAGTTGTGAATGAAGGAACCAATGGCTCGATTGGGCCGGTGCCTGTTCAGCAACTTCGCTGAATTCCGATTCGATACCGGTCAAAAAAATTTGCTGCCCGCCAGACACGCCACTGGACGTCTGTGCGTTATGGGCAGTAATCACTGCAGTGTAATCGATGCGATTATTCTCTGCAGCTTCCCTGAAAAAGTCCTGCCAGGCTTCATCGTCGATCGTCGCGACGCCCATTTCTTTCTGAACGTTCCTGCTGGCGGTGCCGTTCATGAGTTCGTCCAGCTGCAGGGGATTGAGACGT
>JBGSXT010000826.1:0-5641 GCA_041751295.1 Mariniblastus sp. | reverse complement strand
CAGGCGGCCAAGTACTACTACCAGAAGGTCGCCAAAGATTTCAAAGACACCAGTTTTGCACAGCAGGTACCCGCCGAAATTGAACGGGTCGCGGAACTGCCTCCAAAACCGATACAGCATGCCCAATGGTTGATCGATATGTTCCCCGATCCGGAACAAGCCAAACCGGTGATTGCTCCTAACCCGACCAGCCTGCTTCGCTAACCGAAAATGTATCCGTCGAAAGCAATTTGGCTGACGCTGTTGACGGTCGTAATTGGCAATGGTTGCGCGGCCTATCAGGTTGGAAACCAGTCACTCTTTCGCTGCGACATTCGCTCGGTCCACGTTGGCATTTTCGATTCGGATTCGTTTCGCCGATTCCTGGGTCAGCAGTTAACTGAAGCGGTGATCAAACAAATTGAACAGGATACGACACTGGCGATCGCCGATCCGGCCGCGGCCGACAGCTTTCTTACTGGAATAATTGTCGACGACAACAAACGCCCGGTCGCTCTCGATCAATTCGGCGAACCGCGAGTGTTGCAGACCGATTGGCAGGTGGAAGTCAATTGGGTTGATCGTTCCGGCGTGCCATTGATGCAACGGCAGTTTTTGAAAATCAATGAAGCGGTTGATTTCATCCCGGAAGGCGGACAATCAATTTCGACAGCCCAACGCGACGTAAGTCACAGGATAGCCCGCCAGATCGTTGGGCAAATGGAATCACCGTGGTAGGTGACGATTTCTGGAAATCGCCATAATGCGGCGGAATATCAGCGCAAAAACCCAGATCGCCAGTATTCCGCCAACAATCAGTCCCAGCACGAATCCCGGCCCGACTGCCGCGTTGTCCACCGCAGACGATGCAAAAACGATCCCGGTACAAGCTGTAAATCCGGCGATGACGGAAGCCGGGATAATCAGAATCGCCAAAACCACAATCGCCAATGTGGATCGACCGTCTGTCTTCAGCGTTTCGTTCCGTTCATAATCGACGGGAGTGGCGTAAGGATTATTCTTTCGATCCGCAGCCAAGTCGTCATGTTCATCTTTGATTTCAGCCATCGTTTTTCTGATTGCAACCGAATATCGAAACGCACACGCTCAACATCCTGTAATTGTAAAGCCGAATTCAGAATTGGACAGAACCATGCAACCGAATCATATCCGTCATAAACCCCAGACGGCGTTGACGCGGGAACGCGAGTTGATTCTGGCCTGTCCCCAGTTTCGCAGCGGCGTCAACCTGTCCCGCATCGTTCGATTGGCGGGTTGCGCAGGCATTCGGCAAATGACGGTCTGCGGCAATACCAAAATTGACGCAAAGATCGCCCGCGACGCAACCGGGTTTGTCGAAATCGAAAGGCATCGGACACTGGCGAATTGGCTGAAAAAAATCCGTTCCGAGTCATTTCATGTGGTCGCACTCGAACAGGTCGATCGATCGCAGAATCTGTTTGATTATCGATTCCAGAGAAATACAGTACTGCTGATCGGCCATGAACGGCTCGGTGTTTCCGCTGAAGAATTGTCGCTGGCCGATGATGAGATTGAAATTCCAATATACGACCAACCCTTCAGCTCAAGTTGCGGAGTGAATTTGATGACCCAGAATCTTTATGAAACACCGGATGATCTGACAACGGGTGCCAAACAGACGGCCGGGAGTTCCAGCTGCGATCGAAGGCTTTTGATTATCGGAGGCCTCTTGTTGTTCGCTATCGTCATGATCGGAGTATTGATTCCGCCCGTGCAATCGCCGAGAGGTCCAGCAAAACGGACTGTGTGTTCCAATTGGATGCGTCAACTGGCACTGGCAATGTTGAATTACGAATCCGTACATGGTCACTTTCCGCCAGCCTACACGGTCGATGAAAACGGGCGACCGTTACACAGTTGGCGGGCACAGATCTTGCCCTATGTCGAACAAAGAGCTGTCTATGACTCGATCGATTTTTCAAAGCCATGGGATGACCCCGTCAACAAGAAAGCCTACGAAACCGATGTGGAGGGATTCCGTTGTCCCGAATCGAAGGCACCCAACGGCTTCACCACCTATTTGGCTTTGGTAACACCCAACAGTTGTCTGCGTCCAAAAGAATCGTGTGTGATAGCCGACATCCAAGACGGAACTTCAAATACAGTGACGATCATTGAAGTGCCTGTATCGAGCGCCGTGCATTGGATGTCCCCTTTCGACGCGGACGAAGGCCTGTTTTTGCGAATTGGAGAAACGGGATTTCAGAGCCCACACAGTGGCGGATTCAATGCGGTGCGCGGCGACGGCTCAGTATATTTTCTGCGCAACAATACACCTGCAGACGTTCGCCGTGCACTTATTTCAGTCGCTGGAAATGACAACGAGGTATTGGAAGATAAACTGAAGTAGCGACTTGAGTATCTGAATATTTTGTACAATGGAGACGGAACGGCGATTGCCAAAGTACGGCGTGTAATCAAATGCGGACTGAAACTGATGACCCAGAATCCCTATAAAACACCCGAAGGGCCGCCCAATACTGGTGAAAAGCAGGCAACATCGAAGTCCGGCTGGGGTCGAAGGCAGTGGATCATCGGCGGCCTCCTGTTTCTAGCTGTCGTCATGATCGGTATGTTGCTTCCGGCGGTTCGAAATGTGAGAGAGCCGGCAAGAAGGACTGCGTGTTCAAATAACGTTCGGCAATTGGGACTGGCACTGTTAAATTACGAATCCGAACATGGTCGCTTTCCGCCAGCCTACACGGTCGATGAAAACGGACGACCTCTGCACAGTTGGAGGACATTGATTTTGCCGTATGCCGAAGCAATTACAGTCTATGACTCGATTGATTTTTCCAAACCGTGGGATGACCCCGTCAACAGGAAGGCTTACGAAACTGAATTGGAATTATTCCGTTGCGCATCATCGAGTGTTCCCAACGGCTTTACCACCTATTTGGCACTGGTGACCCCCAACAGTTGCCTGCGTCCGGCAGAATCGTGTGCGTTAGCCGATATCAAAGATGGAACCTCCAATACGCTGACGATCATCGAAGTGCCTGAATCGAGTTCCGTGCATTGGATGTCGCCGTCCGATGCTGACGAAGAACTGTTTTTGCGAATTGGCGAGCCCGGATTTCTGAGCCCACACCCCGGCGGATTCAATGCGGTGCGCGGCGACGGCTCAATGAAATTTTTGCGCAACAGTACCTCTGCAGATGTTCGCCAAGCACTTGTTTCCGTCGCTGGAAATGACAACAAGCTATTGGACGAATAATTGGCGTAACTTTCGGCGAATTCACATATTGGCCAGCTCCTCTGATTTGCAGCCGCGGTAGACATTGGCAAAAATCAACTCCAGGATCACCAGCGGGACAATCCAGCAGGCCCAGGCGGACAACGGGTACGTCCAATCACCGCTCCAGCCTGCGATGGTCGCCAACCCACCCATCATTCGCAGAACAACGGCCGAACACAGGAGCACGAAACAGCGCAGCATCCAGTGTAGATGCGTTTTGTATTGCCTTCTGATCGCGTGTCGCCAACCCATCCAACAACTCAAACCCGTGGCCAGCGCCAGCGCTGCGAAACCGCTGGCCGCGATTGGACCTCCGTCCGAGTACCAGGCCATCCACAGACCGCTGGGAACAACCAGCAACAATACCACAGCGAATTGAGTCTTTCCGATCGCGCGATGCCATCGAGTTCGCCTGAGCGCCTGGCTCATCAGAAAACTTCCTAAGATCAACGACAACGGTCCGCTGACGACATGAACGTAAAACGGGTAGTGGTATCCATCGCCGTAGAAGTAATCCTGGCGGCCTTGCAGAAAGCCATTCTCAAAGTTGGGGGGGAGGTAGTCTCTGAAACTGACGCCGACGGTAACCACAACTTTGGCAACGAGCAACCATGTACCCAGGAGCAATAACAGCCGCCAATTCATGATGTTTGCCGATTGAGCCGACGTTTCCACCTGAATGATCCTAGCGATCAAGACACGACCGGACAGCCCCTCAACTGAACTGCTTGGCGTCAACGCTGTATCGTCCAAAAGTCAATTACGATTACTGGTAAAGGCCTCAATCCTGGAATGCGACAGACGTTACTTGCGCCCATGGCTATAATGGAAGCAGGGCACAGGCAAACGTGATGTGCCCGCCACTTCCAATCCTTATCCAGCTGCATCGTGGAAAACACTCACGTAGGTCCGTTTTTGATTCTGGAACGACTGGGCAACCGGCGGCAACGGGTTTTTCGCGCGCGTCAGACGGAGCAGAATGTCGAAGTGGCGCTGAAATTTATCGGCATGCCGGATAAATCGATGCGGGCGACCGCGATTGCCAAAATTCAAATTGAAGTCGATGTGTTAAAGAGACTGCACCACCCGAACCTGGTGCGGATTCTCGGTGCCGGGCTGGAAGGGGACCAAATCTTCTTCGCTTCCGAGCTGATTGATGGCGAATCGCTGACATCGGCTCTGACCCGTCGCAACAAATTTGCCGCTGATCAGGTAATCGATTACGGCCGGCAAATTGCCCAACTGCTCGTTTACTTGCACAAACAGGACATTATCCATTCGAAACTGACGCCGGACAAAATCCTGATCACGGGCGATGACGTGATCAAGGTTGCGGACCTGAGATTGAACCGCTCGCGACGTCGGCGTTGGGATTCGACGAAGAAAAGGGAAATGGATATTGCTGCCTACATGGCACCTGAACAATTCAGCGAAGGCGCAACGGATAAATCGGACATCTATTCTCTGGGAATCATTCTGTACGAAATGTTGACCGGAAAACTGCCCTACGCATTGGATACGATGGGCCGCATGGCTCGCAAAAAAATGGAACTGCAGGCGCCATCAGTCGCTGAACAGGTGTTGAATTGTCCAATCTGGCTGGATCGGTTGGTCGCGCAGATGATCGACCCCGACCCGCGCAAACGCCCGCACTCGACGCGGGCCGTGGTGATGGCATTCGAAGAACTGAAACGGGTCGATCAAGCCAAAACATCTTCCGTGTCGCAGGTTTCAGGCGCGTTCAATCCGCTGACGGCGGGTGCCGATAAATCGGAAGCCAATAGATTACTGGGGAAGAAGAAACCGAAGGAGCTGGAGGCGTCCTTGTTTCAATCCATCTGGTTTCTGGTAGGTGGATTGGCGCTGATCGCGGGCATATTGATTTTTGCCATGCTTCCGACCAGCAGTCGGAGAAATCTGGAACGGGCCGAGAAACTGATGAATTCAGACGATCCCAATTCGTGGATCATTGCGCGCGACTACCTGCAACCGATCATCGACCGGGGTTCTCGGGACCAGTTTTTCGACGATGCCGAATCACTGTATTTTGAATCCCGCCGACGGACGCTAGTCATGCAGGCGGAACAGGGTCGCGTGATGGCCACGCAGTCGCGCAACAGCCAGCGGTTTTCCGAGGGGATTGAGCTGTTGCACAAGGGCGAACTCGATTCGGCACGCGGGGTTTTTGCGCGACTGGCCGAGTCCGTCGATCCGCTGGGTAAAGAACGGCATATTCTTATCGAATCGACTGCCAGACTGCAATCGATCGCCGATCAGTTGGCGGCGGGCAGCGACGAAGCATTGGAGCAGACCGCCGCTGACAATGCCGTTACAGCAGAGCAGGTTCGCGCCGCAGTGACGCAGGAGGAAGTCGAGTTGTTG
>JBGSXT010000825.1:0-1529 GCA_041751295.1 Mariniblastus sp. | reverse complement strand
CCATATCTTTGAAATGGAACCGACCGTTTGTGTGCGTCGACTTGGGCAGCCGCCCTGATTTTCTCAAGCGCAGGATCAGCTGATTCCACATCTTTTCATGACCTTCGATGCCCAGTTTCCGGCAAGTCGCAACAAAATTCGCATTCAGGTCCGGATCACAGATCAGGTGGTCGGCAGAACGCCCCTCGGCCGAATGTCGGAAGGCCTCGATGACTTGCAATTCGATCTCCCGATCGGACGTCTTGTTTTTTCGCCGACGGCCCTTGGCGGTTGGGGGCGCACTCCTCAACGGATCGTCGGGACCGGTCAAAGGATCATCGACGTTGATGGCAGCCAACCGCTGGCTCCCCTGTTTGACATATTCATTCGACAATTCAAAACCGATCCAACGGCGGGCCAGTTTTTTCGCCACGCAGACGGTTGTGCCACTTCCCGAAAATGGATCGAGAACAATGTTTCCCGGATTGCTGCAAGTGCGGATGATTCGACCCAGCAACTGTTCT
Source organism: Mariniblastus sp. (assembly GCA_041751295.1). Classification (GTDB taxonomy): domain Bacteria; phylum Planctomycetota; class Planctomycetia; order Pirellulales; family Pirellulaceae; genus Mariniblastus. The sequence continues at coordinate 1,026 of JBGSXT010000825.1, read as the reverse complement.
GGCATTTGGCAGCCATGAAAACCTGCCCGCTCATTGAACGTCCCCGACACTCGCGCGAAGTACCAAACATCGTGATCCTTGCAAAAACCTTCGGGCGCGTCCTGGGGACGCATGATCCACGTATTGTCGGGCAATCGGCCTTTCGGATTGGCACGTGAATCTCCGTAGACCAGTTGCCGGGCCGATGGTACCCGAACCAGCGGATTGACGGCGTTGAACGTAAATTGTTTCGGGTTGGCAACAAAATGAAACAGATGGGTATGCGAGCGACTGAATCCTTGAGTGCAATTCACACCAAAGGTGTAATACCAGATCACCCAGCTGCGACAGGTAAATCCGGCCTGCTGGGAAATGATTTTCAATTCAGCCGCGTACTCATCACCGATTGCCAACCAAAAAGTCCCCGTCGGATTGAGGCACCGCTTCACGCTGCCAATCCAATTGCGACACCACTCCAGATAATCCTCATGGGCGCGTTCGTCGTTGTAAACATCGTACCGATAGCCAATGTTAAACGGCGGGTCGGCGAACACCAGATCAATCGATCCTGTGGGAACTTTCGCCAGCAGCTCGACGCAATCGCCAGCATGAATTTTGTTCGTCTCCAACGTAAGCATTCAATCCGGCCGTCCGAGTCAGGTTTGCAGAAATCGGGAATCATCAGGAACTGTTTGAGAACCACTCGTCAACTCATCGACGCGGAAGAACCAGATCAGCGGCTCGTGGCGCAAACTGGCAGCCCATTGGGTACGGTTGCCAACGACATTGACGATCATGCACAATCAGCTGCCCACCAATTTCCCACGCATAGCGCGTTGCGCCAATAACCAAACCGACCCGGTCGGAGCAAATTCGAAGCGATTGAATGTGCGCTCGCCCGGGACGGACAGCCTCACAAACTTGAATGACCACTGGTAGGCGTCGGAACCCAATTCCTGATTTCGGATTCCGACAAACCACTTAGGGTGGGCGAGCCCGAAACGGGCAGGTCGGACCCGGCTGGTCTTGATCTCTATGTCAATTCCT
>JBGSXT010000824.1:0-4021 GCA_041751295.1 Mariniblastus sp. | reverse complement strand
GTTTACCGAGGACCTCGCCAAGCGGTTTGAAAACGCCGTGGCAAAGTCGTTTGCTTTGGTCGGCACGGACCAACAACAGCCCGCTGCTGAAATTTCTCCGGCCTTTGCAGAGGCACTGTTCAAAAAATCAGGTTGCCTGTTTGTCGAAAAAGTGACAGTCAGCGATCTGGAGACTCCGCCTGAAATCGAAGGTGTGTTACTGGTGGAAATGGGAAGCGAGGCCGGGAATGTCGCAAAGTCCCTCTCAGAATTGTTTTCTCGGGACGAGGTAGCTCCATCATCCGTTCAGATCGGCAGCCAGCCCTTTTATTCAGTCATTCGTGAAGAGCAGTCCGAAACCGCAATTTATTTGGGCAGCGCTAACGGTTACCTGATCGCCGGAATCGGCAAGGATTCGATCGATCGCGCGTTGAACAGGATGACGGGAAAGACGACTCCCGCATGGTTGAGCGAATTGCAATCGCGACACGACTCGCCGCGCCGGAATTCGTTGGCCTTCATCAACATCGACGCGATCAGAAAGGTGGTACTGCCGCTTGGTGGGCCGGAAGCCGAGAACATCGTAACGGCTCTCGGACTGGCAAACGTCCAGTCACTGGAATCTTCGTCGGGCTATTCCGAAACGGAAATGGTGAATCGGCTGATGTTGCGGTTGGACGGAGAACCGACAGGATTGCTGGCCTTGTTTGGCGAGCACGGAATACAGCTCGGCGAATTACAGCACATCCCGGCCGACTCTCTGTTTGCCGCAGCGATGTCGCTCGATCCGTCCAAGGTGATTAATTTCGTGCTCAGCATGTTGGAGCAGTTCGCCCCCGGCGAGGCTGAAAACATGGACCAATTCATGATTCAGTTTCAACGGGAAACCGGAGTCGATCTGCAAAACCACCTTCTCAGTCAGTTGGGCTCGACATGGTGCTTGTACAACGGGGCCAGCGACGGATGGCTTTCTGGATTGGCCTTAACCGTTTCGGTGGATGAGCCGCAGAAATTGGCCGCTGTGTTGAAAAAACTGATTGGAACGGTAAAGGCCAATTCAGAAGGCGCTCGAAATCCTCCAAAATTTACTCAACGCATGGTGGGCAATTCTGAGGTTCATACGCTTCAGATTCTGGGCATGCCGCTGCCGATCGAGCCGAGTTGGTGTATCTCCGGAAATCGGCTGATCGTGACTCTGTTTCCACAGACGATTACGCCCATTGTGCGACCCATGGAATATTCAGCGCTCGTGGATGCTGAAATGGTGCGATCACTCGCGCGTCCGTTTTCCGGCGGCGATGGCCAATCGAAAATTTTGAGTTTTGGTTATCAGAACTCACAGCGACAGTTCGAAATAATGTATCCCTATGCCCAAATGCTGGTCGGGATGAGCCGAATGCTGGGAAGCGGAATGTCCGACATGCCGCCGGAAATCGAAGCGTTGCTGGATGCGATGCTTGGCGGGATGCAACTTCCACCCGCCCGTTCGATTCATAAACACCTCCTGCCGATGGTCAGTGTGGCGCGTCAGACGTCCACCGGTTTTGAATCGGAGACCCGTCAAACCATCCCCACTGTAGACGCCGCAGTTGTGATTCCGATCGCGGTTGGAATGTTGTTGCCGGCAGTACAACAGGTTCGAGTGGCTGCACGCCGGACACAATCCGCGAACAATTTGAGGCAAATGGCACTGGCGTCGCTCAATTATGAAAGTGTATACCAGGAATTTCCTGCAGGCTTTGCGCCAATGAAGGAAGACCAGCCGCCGGTAAGTTGGCGGGTGAGGATTCTGCCCTTCATTGAACAAAACCATCTTTACGAACAATACAACTTTGATGAACCTTGGGACAGCGAAAACAACCTGCGGTTGTTGGAGTTGATGCCGGAGGTTTTTCAGTCTCCATCCAGCGTGGCTGAGCCTGGCATGACCGTCTATCGGGGCATCGGCGGACCTGGCGGAATGATGGGAACCGACGAAGAAGGCGCCAGTCGCGGCCGAACTCTTGGAAACATCATGGACGGCACTAGCAATACGATCATATTCATGGAAACCAGCGACGAACTCGCGGTGCCGTGGACCAAGCCGGATGAAGGGATTGATCCCGAACAATTGGACAAGAACGCGCTGTTCGGCATGTATCCAGGCGGAACCAATTCCGTTTTCTGCGATGGTTCGGTGCGATTCCTGGCGGACAGCATTGAAGTCGAAACGTTGCGATTGTTGATGATCATGAATGATGGGCAGGTCATTCCTGACAACGAACGATGATGCAAGCGAACACGGGGACCACGTTTGACGGTTCAAATCAACGTTGAGGTCATCCGCAGATGGCCTAACGCCCGGTCATCAGGCGATCGCCGAGCATGTCGTCGAGGTCGGGGATGGCGTGAATTTTATCGCGTGTGATCCCGGCATCGTAATCCACACGATAATACTGGACCGTGTTTTCTTCCGTATCCACAACGACAAAACAGGGTCGATAGTCTTCGTCTCGAGGCTGTCCAACACTCCCCACATTGATCATGCACTTTTCGCCGTCCAGCCTGAAAAAGTTGTCGCGTTGACTGGGTTGAATGAACGAGCCCGAGGCCGTGAAGACGCCGGGAATGTGTGTGTGTCCCTGAAAACAGTATTGTTCAAATCGTTTCATCAGGGCTTCCATCCGTTTTTTTTCGTAAACATGTTCCGGAAAGACATATTCATTGGTCGGGTCCCGCGGCGAACCGTGTACAAACAGAATCTTTCCCTCGTCGTGATGGCGGGGCAGCTCGCCCAGGAAATCCCATCTCAAATCGGCCTGAGTACCCACTTCTTTTTCAAGCTGCTCGCGCGTCCAAAAAATGGCCCGCATGGCAACCGGATTGAATCCCTCCGGATCAAAAATGGCGGCCTGATCGTGATTTCCAAGAATCGTCAACTGGCACCGCTCCATCACCAGATCCAGACATCGAACTGGATCCGGGCCATACCCGATGATATCGCCCAAACAGATGATCTCGTCAACTTCGATCGTTCCAATGAACTCGAGCACAGCCGACAATGCTTCGAAATTGCCGTGAATGTCGCTGATCAATGCTCGCTTCACCGGGTTTTCCTTGAGGTCCAAACGGGTGGGAAGTTTTGGGTAATTCGATTAAGCTGGAAGAATTATAGGCAGGTATTATTCCAGTTTACGAACTGGAACATTTCCTTGCAATTCTACCATTTTTATGGACGCGATGCGGGTAATCCGTGGAAACGTTCCACTCTGAATTAGGCGTTAAATTGCGGATTTTGGCGATCGAATCATCTTCTCGGCATTCTCAGGTCGCCGTGTTTCAATGCTCAAAACAAGTATCGGATGATCCGACTCGAATCTTCGTTTCAATCTGCTCGGACATGGTTTCAATTCCAGCGGCCAACTCGGGCATTGAACTGACCGACACTCATCATAACCGTGAATGCGTAAAAAGCGCAACTGACAGTCCGGTAAAAAGCTCCAGTTCACTTGTGCCGGAAATTCAAATTGTCCTGACCCACGCCGGATTAACATCGGCCGACATCGATCTGATCGCGATCGCACTCGGACCGGGATCGTTTACTGCTTTGCGAATTGGAATTGTCGCGGCTAAGACGTTTGCCTATGCCACTGGCTGCGATATTGTCGGCGTGCGAGTAATGGATGCAGTGGCGTGGCAGGCGGCAGTTTGGCAGTGCAGTCAATCCTCCATTTTCAGCCCGCGTGTCATTGGAGTTGCCGTCAATATCGGTAGAGGCGAAATATGCGCGACATCGTATGAGACGACTTCCGGCCAAACACCTCCACTCAGTTCGTCCTCGGACCCAAGTATCTACCAGCCCGAAAGCTGGCTGAAAGTCCTGAATCCCTCAGCCTTGATTACCGGAAACGGAATCGAATTGCTGAGCAATTCATTGCCATCCGATAGTGATTTGGAGATCGCGCCCGCAAACATTCGATTGCCAGATGTCGCGACGATTGCCAAGCTTGGTGCCGCCAGATTTCTGGATTCTGGAAGCGATGACTTTTGGGCGCTGCGACCC
>JBGSXT010000823.1:0-7802 GCA_041751295.1 Mariniblastus sp. | reverse complement strand
GAAATCGAGGTCGTTGTTCAAAATGTCGCGAGCCGATTTCAATTCGATATCTGCTGGTCGAGATCGTGTTGGGACTGATCTTCCTGTTTATTGTTTTCTTGGAATGGGGTTCCGGCGGAGTATCGTTACCAATCCGCGAATCCAAAGCAACTCACGAATGGTATCGAATGCTGCTTGAGCCCGGAAACGATCTGATTCCAATTGTTGGCTTTCATTTGACCATGATCTGCGTACTGTTTGCATTCGTTTTGGTCGAACTCGATGGTCAAAAGATTCCGCGATCGATATTAACTGTCGGAATTGGATTGGGCTGCGCGATTTCGATAATCTGGCCATGTTCAGTATTAATTCCATGGAACTATCCAATGGTTGATGCGATCAACCCGGGTTCACGATCAGCAGCAATCATCAGTCTGATTCTGGGACTCAGCGCAGGTGCGTTGATAGGATGGCTGTTCAATCGGTTTGAAAAATTCTCCAGCGAACTTCCAACGGTTGGGGCCGAAGAGGGTCCAAATTTCAGGAAGCGGACAAGTTCCATCCAACCCGCATTTGGCCTGATTATTGTTGGGCTTTTTCTCGGATGGCAGTCAGTTCCGGTGGTTGGAAGTTTGTGGTGGGTGATTTATTTGATTGCTAGTACGTTGCGTCAAGAATCTTTAGGAGTAGTAACTGATTTACCGGATATCGGGCCTGGTCCAAAACAGGAAAATGCCTTCAGTCAGGACATCTTTGACAATACTGACCATGGAGAAGAGCAGCAGATCACATCGGACCGTTCGAAGATAGACTCTTCAATTGAGCAAGCAGCTGTTGAATCGAAATCGGAGCCAAATTGGGCGACCCAGCTTGCCACTTTACCACACGCCTGGTTGCTGGCCATTGTATTGATCCACTTGTCGACGTGGCGGTGGATGAACCTGATTCGCTGAATGCACCGGCGACGAAGCAAAGTTGACAACTCAGCATCGTGCGGATAATTACTGTCGGATTTTGCTGGGGACAATGGTCCCAATCTACATAGGCTGGAACCATTGTCCCGTCTGATTCAGACAATTATTTCTCGCACGATGCTAACGACCTTGTACACGATAGCTTTTACTGCTTCACCTGAATTCAGGCACGGTTTGAATTCCCAGTAGCCTGATTCATGCGAGCGGCAGCACTACGAGCGTGGCCCGACAGACCCTCGAGATTGGCCAATTGGATGGAGTCACTGAGCAATTCAGCCGCTTCAACAGAGTCTCCGAGTTCAAGCCACGTTTGCGATCGCAGGAATGTCGCAACAGACAGGCCTGATGTATGACGGGCTGTTCCCCCTGTCGGCAGCACGTGATTGGGACCGGCACCGTAGTCACCAAAAACTTCTCCGGTTTGGGGCCCAATGAAAATGCAGCCGCAGCGGGAAATCATTTTGGCAGCCTGCTGCGCATCGCAAACTTGCAATTCAAGATGTTCCGGCGCGATCGTCTCGCAAACTCGAATTGCGTCGCTGAGTTCAGCTGCCAGAACGGCAAATCCATTAGCCAAAGCGGCTCGGGCCGTTTCAGCAGTCGGTAACTCCGCGAGTTGCAAGACTAATTGCTGCTCAACTGCTGCCAACAGTTCTACCGAGGTCGTGACCAGAATCGGTCGCGCATCGGTGTCGTGTTCCGCCTGGGCCAGCAAGTCCGCAGCCACAATTGCGGCTTCAGCCGAATCATCCGCCAACACGACCAACTCCGAAGGTCCGGCCAACATGTCAATTTTGACATCTGCCGATACCAGTTGTTTGGCCGCCGTGACCCAACGATTGCCCGGTCCAACCACGACATCGGCAGCGGGAATCGGGCCAACACCATACGACAATGCGGCAATCGCTTGAGCGCCACCGGCAGCCAGAAATCCGTCCACCTGGCAAATCCCGGCGGCCGCCAGCATTAAATCCGTTGCAACCGGAGATGCTTCCCAAACCGATTCAACGCCGGCAGTTCGTGCGGTTACGGAGGTCATGAGCAGACTGGAGACGAGCGGATAGCGGCCGCCCGGAACATAACATCCGGCCGTCCTCAAAGGATGCCAGGATTGTCCCATTCGGGATCCACAATTTTCTGTTTTAAACGATTGAAACATCGTTAATTGCCGTTCAGCAAAAAAGCGGATTCGACTAGCGGTCCGTTCGAGCACTTGACGATGTTTCTGGGAAATCCGTTTTAATGCCTGAGAGAAATCCTGCGGTCCATAAAGCAGCCGACTTGGCGGACACCAGCCATCAAATTCCGCCGCACAGGATTCAAGACCGGCGAATCCTTCCTTCCGAACACGATCCACAATCTGTTTGGCTGCCGCGAGTGTCGCCGTGTCGATTGCCGGGCGAGTGAAACAAAAAGATTCGAATTCGTTCGACGCGATGACTTTGAGCAGCATGATTTAGGATTCTCAATTGAGTGTCAATTCGGTTTCGCGTTGCCTGGTCGGCGCGTAACCTTGCGTTGGCGTCGATCCAGTTCAGCGGTTACCTGTGACCAGCCACAGCCACTGGCAGCCAATTTCACCATTGAAAAATAGATCAGATCGGCAACTTCGGCGAAGACGTGATCTGGCTCGACTGCGTCGATCAGTTCTTGGGATTCTTCCAGAATTTTGGCTGACAGCAAGGAGTTATCGTTGGCCAGTCGAAGCGTGTACGAGCCAACTATCCCTTCTTGCAATCTGTTTCCAACCACTCTGGCCAACGACGCTATCCCGGTCATGTTTCCCCAGCAGGTATCCTGGAGCAAATGACAGAAACCCGCGCCCGTTTGACGGACGGTGAACCGAATGGCGTCGCGATCACAATCGGCATCGACTCGAACCAGTTCCTGCCGCGCGTGCGAAGATTCCCCTTTGATCCAGATGCCGCGTTTTCTTGAATGATAGACACCACTTCCGGTCTCAATCGCAATTTTCAAACTCTCTGAGCTGGAGTACGCCAGGCCCAGCGCCGTCCCTTCTGTATCTACAACGACTGTTGGCCAGAGACCATCGGCGCGGTCGCTAATCAGGGGTGCTGCAAACGCTTCTGCCAGGCTGATCCGATTCTGGTAGAGCGCCATTCCAACCTGGGCATCGGCACCCCAGCGATCCAGTTGGGCGATTTCGGCGGCGGTCGTGATTCCTCCCGCTACCGTCACGCGGGTGCCGCCCGCCGCTTCGATAATTGTGCGGGCCATATCGAGACGGGTTCCCGCAAGTCGCCCCTCTTTTTCCACAAACGTCACCAGAAATCCGCTGACAAATTCCTGCAGTTCGCCAATCCGGTCCAACGTGTTTTCTCCGGTTCGTTTCTGCCATCCTTCGACGACAATTTCATCGTCAAACGAATCGAGAGCAACGATCAATCTCTCTTTCGGAATTTCTCGCAGCAATTCAGCCCGCGCCTCTGTTCCAATGATCACCGACTCCACGCCGGCATCCAGCCATCGAATTGCGGTGCCAACATCACGAATCCCACCCCCGACACGGCAACGGGCCAGCGGCAACAATTGTTGAATCAGCTCGGCGTTTGAGCCATGTCCTATCGCCGCATCCAAATCAATCACCGCGACTGGACCGACCGCCGAAAATTTGCGAGCCCAAACGCGAGGATCGCCCGCATCTAATACCATTTTCTGACCGCCGATGAGTTGAACGGTTTGTCCATTCTGGATATCGATCGATGGAATGATCATTCACGAACTCCAGTCATCTGATTTTTGAGCTCCATCAATTTCAAATCCAGCCGGATTGGAACGCCATGACTTGCCAAAAATTTCTTGATCTCCTGAATGCGAAAACGGCCTGAATGGAAAATGCCCGCAGCCAATACGGCGTCCGCACCAGCCTGAATTGCCTCCAACAAATGTTGCGGTTTGTCGGCACCGCCCGACGCGATCACAGGAACCGGAACGGCCGATCGAACAGCCTGAATCAACCGCAAATCGTATCCCGATCCACTCCCATCTCGATCCCGGCTGGTAAGCAGTATTTCGCCAGCGCCTCGATCGGCCCCCTCGCGACACCACTGGACAGCGTCCAGCCTCATGTCATGTGAACCCGACCTGATCGTTACTCGCCAACGGTTTGCTTCATCCGCGAAAGCGTCGACAGCCAGGACAACACACTGCGACCCAAATTCCTCGGACAGCTTGTTGATCAACGCTGGTCGCGCCACCGCCGCAGAATTGATAGCGATCCTGTCTGCACCGCTTTGCAACAATCGGAGAGCTGATTCGCGATCGTGAACTCCGCCTCCCACCGTCAGCGGAATTGAAAGTTCTTTTCGGACTGCGGCGACGGTCTCTGTTTGATTGCTTCGCGATTCGATCGTTGCCGCAATATCCAACAGGATCAACTCATCGGCGCCTTGGGCCACGTATTTAGAGGCATACAAAACTGGACAACCCATGTCGCGCAGATTCGAGAAATGAACACCTTTTACGACTCGCCCGTCGCGGCAATCGAGACAGGGAATAACTCGATAAGTCAACATAGTGGTACCTCGACCTGCTTCAGCCACTTCGACAGCAGTGTTTGACCCCAGCGGCCTGAAAGTTCCGGATGAAACTGGCAAGCCAACACGTTCCCTTTCTCGATTGCTGAAACAAATTGCGGGCCGTGGATCGAGGTCGCGATATTCCAATCCTGTGGAACCTGGTCGATGTAATAGGAATGTGCGAAGTAGGCGTGGCCGTCCGTCAGCAGTTCGCATTGGTTGGCCCGCACCCGATTCCATCCCAAATGGGGGACTCGCAGATTTTTTAATGAATTTTTGCCGTTGCTTACACGAAGCTCTGCTGTGGGACAGAAATCAAACCGTTTGGCCCGCGAAGCCACGATCGACAGTCCTTCGACACCCGGGCTTTCATCGCTCGACAGGCAAACGAGTTGCAGGCCCAAGCAGATTGCCAGCGTTGGTCTGCCAGATAGAATCCGGTCACGGAGTGGAGCAATCATCTGCTGTTTTCTTAGGCGATGCATCGCATGACCGAACGAGCCGACACCTGGCAGTACCAACCACCGGGTCGATTCGATTTTTCGCCAATCTTCTACTAGTTCCGATTGGAAACCAATCTGGCGAAATGCGGCGACCACTGACGCCGTATTGGCAACGCCAGTAGATACAATTCCGACAGATGGCAACTGGCTCATAGAATCCCCTTCGTACTGGGCACATCGTCGACTTCAGTTTTTGCAACCGCCATCCGCAACGCAATCGCGGTTGCCTTGAACGCAGCCTCGGCCAGATGGTGATCGTTGTCACTTCGCAAACAATCCACATGCAACGTCGCTCGCATGGTCGTCGCCAGCGAGCGAAAAAAGTGAATCAGATTTTCCGTCGACACCGATCCCAGTTCAGCGCGTCGAAATGGCAGATCGATCCACGCGCCTGGGCGCCCGGACAGATCGAACACTGCACGGACAAGCGACTCATCCAGCGGTGCGAAGGCATGACCGAACCGCTGGATTCCAGTCCGATCGCCAAGCGCCTGATCGATCGCCTGGCCCAGCGCCAACGCACTGTCTTCAACCGTGTGATGATCATCGACTTCGAGATCGCCTGAACATTGGAGTTCCAAATCCATACCCGAATGTCTCGCTAACGCCTCCAACATATGATTGAGAAATCCAAGTCCAGACTGAATTTTAGAGCTGCCCGTTCCATCGAGTGCAACTGTCAGTTCAATGTTGGTTTCGGTCGTTCGACGGGACACCGAGGCAATTCGTATTGATTGTTTACTCATCGTTTTTGCTCGTGTTTTAACAGACAGTTCACCAATGCCTGATGAAGCATTTGGAATTCTTCAACTGAACCTGGCAGCGTGATTCGCAAACTGGAATGCAATTCTTGTGGCCTTTCAAAACGGCGGACGGCGATTCCCTGACGGGCGAGGTCCAGCCAGACCGCGTGGGCATCTTCGAACGTTGCCAACACAAAGTTAGCCTGGGACGACCGTACGACGATTCCCCGTTCTCGCAGCAGCAACGTCAACCGCTCACGCTCATGGCGAATTCGACTGACGTGTTCGTCGATCCAGTCGGCGGGCAGTTTCAATCGCTGAGCCACAATGGCGGCCGAAAGGCCGGCCACCGGATATGGATTCCCGACAGCACCAAGTCGTTCGATAATATTGGGACGTGCGATCGCACAGCCCACACGCAATCCGGCCATGCCCCACGCTTTAGAGAAAGTCTTGATGACAATCGCATTGGTCAACTTTGTGGCGACCGATGACAAATCGACGTCCGCAAATTCAGTGTAGGCCAGATCGACGATCAAGATTACATCCGGATTGGCAGCCGCGATTCGTCGCAGCTCGGTTTCCGAGATGACGGAGCCGGTCGGATTGTTGGGCGAAACGATGGCCATCAATTTCGTCCGCGACGTAACTCGTTTGAGCACATCGTCTGTGGGAAATTCATCTTCATTCCCGGGCACGAAAACCGGTTTCCCGCCCGCCAGCAGGCAATAGCGTTCCAGCATCTCGAACGTCGGAACGGGCAACACCATTTCATCGTCGGCACTCAGATACGTTTGACAAATCCGATTCAGTGCGTCGTCTCCGCCAGCCGTTATCAATACGCAAGTGGTATCGATTCCTTCTCGCATTGCAACCAATGCTGCCAGTTCGGATGTGTCGGGATAACGGTTCAGCAACGACGCAGACTGTTGCCAGAACTGCGCGGCGAGTTCCGGCGGCAACCGACCCTCATTTCGATCGAGTCGGAGTCTGACCGGAAACGCGGACTGTGGCGTCCGATAGGCACCTATACCGGTCAACGACTGATCTACATTTGTCGAATTCATCGGAATGCAATTTTTCAAGGGATAATTTGCGAAATCTGGCTGACGACGATATCCGTGCCGCCCAACACTCTGATGCGGGCGATCAATGCTGGTAAATCCGCTCTCGGGGCGGCCACTTTGACGGCGTAGCCGCTTTGCCCATGCAGCCGCGAGATTGTCGGTTCCCGCATACAGGGTAGAATCTTGGCGATCCGTTCCAGCGATTCCTCACTGACGTTGACTTCGATCATGACCCGTTTCCGCGCGTCAAGCACCGAGCGCAGCAGCATCACAAGCTGCTCGACTGCCTCGCGTCTTTTTTTCGATTCCATCGCTGCCGGGGCAGCATACAAGCGTGTTGTCGAGGTCATGATTTCGTCGATCACCACCAGCCCATTGGCCTGCAGCGTCGCGCCGGTCGCAACCACGTCGACAATGCAGTCGGCGTCTTCTGGTGGATAGACTTCCGTCGATCCGAACGACCGCAGAATCTCGCCTGGATAGCTTCTTGCCGTCAGCCAGTTTCGAGTAGTTTGCTCCATTTCTGTCGCGACGACAAATGGTTGCATCAACCAGTTCGAGTCCTGACGCTTGGGAGCTGCCACGACAATTCGTACGGAATCCATACCTGTATCCAGCAACTCGATCAGATCCGCACGCAACTCGGCAACCCAGTCGGCACCGGCAAAACCGACGTCGCGCGAACCCTGTTGCAGCATTTTCACGATGGCTTGTGGTTTCAGTAGTTTCGTTTCAAAACCAGCCAGGCTGATTTCCGGCCGATACTCGCGAGCCGCCAATCGCAGCTGAATGCCGGCATCGGCCAGTAGCTGCGAAACGCCATCGTACATGCGGCCTTTAGGGATTCCCAGCCGCACAATATCCGGACAAGTATCAGGAGTCATGGTGATCGCTTCCCATGACGCAGCGGCCCAACAGCGCAATAAAAAACGCCAGCGGGCTGCCGGCGTCGTTGTTTTTTAAGTTGGCACCAAACAACATCACGTCGCCGCACAGC
>JBGSXT010000822.1:0-3243 GCA_041751295.1 Mariniblastus sp. | reverse complement strand
GCGTACTTTTCAGGGAGTTCAGGATTCTTTCAAATGATACCTGAAAGTCAAACGAGCACTGTGACAATCCATCCGGCTTTGGTCAAAAGGTCAGGGAAATATGCAATCGGTCGATGTGAATACAGCAAAACGGTTGGCTCGACAGCGATTGTGCAGCCTTAATTGGTCCGGAGTGTCGGGATTGCCCAAACCGAAAGGAACCAACCAATTCGAATTCGAGGATGCACCGGCTGTTGTGCGTGATGGCGAAGTTGAACCAAAAGCTCCAGCGATTGGCGAAGCGGGCGGAGGATCATATCGGGCCGCCAGTGTTGTGACAACCGCGCCACTGCCGATTATGAAACGGCCCGATTCCGTTGTTCCTGCTCGAACGAAATATGATTCCACGCCGGGCGATCAGGCGTTTCGAATCGCTCAGCTGGCGATCATCCAAGCTGAAGTGGCCGGTTGCACCCGCTGTTCCGAACTCGCAGCAAGTCGGCAAAACACCGTGTTTGGAATCGGTAACCCACAACCGCAACTTTGTTTTGTGGGTGAGGGACCGGGTGCCGACGAAGACCGGGTGGGAGAGCCGTTTGTCGGAGCCGCCGGACAGCTCCTGAACAGAATTATCGAAGCCTGCGGAATGAACCGCAGCGAAGTATACATTCTGAATACGGTCAAGTGTCGACCTCCCGGCAATCGAAATCCGAACGAAATCGAATTGGAGAACTGTTGGCCATTTGCAGTTCGCCAACTGGAAATCCTGCAACCAGAATTCATTTGCTGTCTCGGTAGTGTGGCCGCCAAAACGTTGCTGCAATCCAAAGAATCGATCGGTCGAATGCGGGGACGCTTGTTCGAGTACTGTGGCAGTCAAGTTGTGGTTACCTATCACCCCGCCTACTTATTGCGCAATCCATCAGCCAAACGGCAGGTCTGGGACGACATGAAATTTCTCCTGGCAGCGATGGGGCGAGAGGTCTGAGTGTCGGTTCAAGGCGCGCGATTGGGCTGCTATCCAAACATTGCCGTCGAAATAACCGTCAGAACGCGAATTGCGGTGGCGGAGTTCGACGGGGAAATATTGGCTGTTTGCGGGTTTTTCTTGCTACTGGCTGGCCAGCCAACTACCATTAAGCGGGTAGAATGAATGTGCCTGCCAGGGGCTGAAATCGTGCAGGCTTTGTTTTGAAACGGGAGGCATGTTTGAAACTGCCATCCGACCGGAGAAGAGGAATGATGTCGTTGCTGAAAAATCGGTTGTTGATTTTGTCGTTGATTATGTCCTGCACAATGGTAATCGTCGCCAACGGTTTCTGCCAGGACGGCGGCCTTGATGCGGACGGTGGTGATATGGATGGCAACATTGCCGACAACCTGGGCGGGGTCAAGATTGATACCGACGGTGTGTTTCAGTCCAAGTTGTTCGTCGATGTGTCCGGTGACCTGGATCGACAACGATTCAATGCCGCCCAATCGCAATTGAATAAAGACGTTCAAACGCCCAGCCAGCTACGAAAAATTTCCTTGAATCGATTGGAAGCAGCCTATCGCAAATCGAAGCAATCCGGCCAACCCATTCCACCCGAGATGACGTTTCTTGCCGGACTGACCCGGCTGACACATGTGTTCTACTATCCGGAAAGCAAAGATATCGTACTGGCCGGACCTGCCGAAGGATTTTTTCGCAACGCGCAGGATCGAATCGTCGGCATGAAATCCGGTCAGGCTGTTTTGCAACTTCAGGATCTGGTGGTTGCCCTGCGAGCCTACGCACCCAACAGCAACCCCACCCGGATGATCAGCTGCAGTATTGATCCCACGCAGCAGGGTCTGGCAAACCTTCGCCAGGCAGTTATCGAAGCCCAAAATCAAATCAACGCCAATCAAGGCTTTGGCGGCATTCGCGATTCCGAGATCACAGACTATTTCCAGCAGGCGATGGGCATGCATGCAGTCACCATTGAAGGTGTCTCACCGAAGACCCACTTTGCCCAGATTCTGGTCGATGCCGACTATCACATGAAACTGATAGGCATTGGACTCGAGCAGCCGCCTGTACGAATCACCAGCTTCATCGAAAAGGCCAGTCCGGGCGGCAACACCAATTCACTGCAACGATGGTTTTTTCGACCCAATTATGATTACGTCAAAGTCAGCCCGGACGAAAATGCGATGCAACTCGATGGCGGTGGCGTTGAATTGGTCGGCGAAGATGAAATCGTTTCTGCCAATGGAAATCGCACGGTGACAGGCAAAGCCAGCCGTGCCAGCCGTGCTTTTTGCCAGTCGTTCACGAAAATGTACAGTGCGCTTTCACAACGGATGCCGATTTATGCGGAGCTGCGGAACGTCATCGATCTGTCAGTTGCCGCAGCGTTCATTCATGAAATGGACTTCTATGGCCAAGCCCAGTGGAATATGAAATTTTTTGGCAACGAATCCAAATTCCCAGTCGAACGGTACAACGCGCCCACCAAAGTCTCACCGGCAATCAACGCCGTTTGGAAGCAACGTCAATTGATGACTCCGATTGGCGGCGGCGTGAATATCCAGCCGGGGATCGCCCTCTCGTCTGACAATATGAAGACCGACGAGTCCGGCAGCATTGAAAAGACCAGAAACTCGATCAACGTTTCGAATTTGCAGTCCGATCAGTGGTGGTGGGACTAACTGCGGGCGAACATGACTTTGCGGATTTCTTCGTTGAAGGTATCACAGCAGTCGATGACTTTGCGGAATTCTTCTCGATCGAGTACATAGCAGGTCGTAGGCGTCGTGGCAGTGATCGTGGCGTTTCGAGGCTGCTCTTTGATCAACGCGACTTCGCCGAAGCATCTGCCGCTTCCCAATTCGTTGATCGGTGTCTCGCCTGAAGCCCGCGTGGTCACGCGGACGTTGCCCGATTCGATCATGAAAAACTCATGCCCTTCCTCCCCTTCAATAACGATGTCCTCGCCCGTTTCGAACGACCGGATTTGAATCATGTGGGCGACATCCGCGAGTGTGCTTGGTGTCAGATCGGCGAAGAACATGGTTTCTTTCAGAAACTCGCAGATTTTTTCGATCATGCGAACGTTGGAATCGTTTTTGATTCGACCGGCAACCATGTTGATGATCCGGTCGGCAACGTCCAAAATCCGATTGTCGTGGGTCACGATCAGTACGGTACAGCCGTCTCGATCGGCCATTTCGCGAAAAAGCGTTACCGCTTCGCGTCCCGATTGTTCATCCAAGGCGGACGTCGGCTCGTCTGCCAGG
>JBGSXT010000821.1:0-2022 GCA_041751295.1 Mariniblastus sp. | reverse complement strand
GATCGAAAGACATCATCGGGAAAACCTGAAGAATTTGGCATTCGTGAACGAACGGGAACATTCGAGTTTGGACCCGAAAAAGGATCGAGTCATCCTCCTGGTTCGTGAACCGTATTGGATCCAGGCCTATTGGGAAATTACTAAAACGACAGCCGATCGGGTCCGGGTTGCCTTGGCTGACGTCTGGTTCGAAACCAGTCCGGTTCTGCGGCTGTTGGAAATTTCCGTGGGAACGTCGACCAGCAGCGTCGAAACCGTGGTCCGTCAGATCCCGATTCATGGCGGCGTTCGCAACTGGTTCATCGATGTTCCCAATCCCCCCAAGTCCTATCGGGTTGCACTTGGATACGCGACGGCATCCGGCAAGTTCCATCTGATTGCAAAAAGTAATCTGGTCACCACGCCGACTCCTGACCATGGTGCCTTCGACCTTAACTGGTCGGACATTCAATCCGACTACAAGCGAATTTATGCCATGAGTGGGGGCTACTCGAATGTTGATGAAACGGGCAACGAGTTGCAGCTGGTTTTTGAGGAAAAACTGCGGCGACCGATGAACGTGCCGGCTTTTGTGCAAATGGGAAATGGAATCAACAACGACAATCAGTCGTTCGATTTCGAAGTTGATGTCCATATGGTTGTTCATGGCAAAGCCAATCCAAATGCCAGTGTGACGCTGGCTGGCGAGCCGATAGAACTGCGCATGGACGGCAGCTTTGCCGTTCGCTTGGAAATGGCGGATAAGCGGCAAGTGTTGCCGATCGTCGCCAGAAGTCGGGATGGAACTCAGCAGCAAACCACGGTGCTGTCGATCGAGCGCAACACGAAAGTGATGGAGCCCATTTCCAGGCATTTGGAAGAAGTAGATCATTAAGAGGTGATTAGGTGATTTCCGGATTGCGGCAATTGGACTTGTTTTCTTGACCGGGATACGTTATCGAGACAACGCAAAATTCGGGAAATTACCCGGACATCGATGATTGCCTCGAGGTACAGGGTGGATCTGCGTTATTCGACTCGTTGGATGGGTCGATTCTTCGTCCTGGAAAACAGTTACCGCAGCAGCGCTTCTTTCCCTGAAATCCAATCGGGAACCCGTAACGATGCCGAACGATAATGAAAAAGCCTGGATCGAAGCCTGGCGCACTGGCGCTCCGAGGCTGCAGGCCATTCGCGACGAAGAGCTGCGACAGCTCAGCGGCAAGGGTATTCGTCAGGCCGGAGGAGTAACGGTCTATGAAAAAAATCCACATGCCAATGGTTTGGTGATCATGCAGGCTTGGTTTATGCGATTTCAAATACTTCTCACGCTGCCGGAGAACTGCGCTGTCCCGAATACCGCCAATTCTGGCACCGATTGCGATGGGTAATGTTGATTTCTCGAACTTGATCGATTCGGCGGCAAGGATTCAGGCGGACTGGGAAGAACTCGGGCTCTCATTCTGTTTCATTGGAGGATTCGCGTTACAGTATTGGGGCGAACCTCGAATGACAGGCGATATCGACGCGACTGTAAAAACCGGATTTGGCAATGAATCGGCTATTATTGACAAGGTGATCAGAACTCTGTCGCCTCGCATTTCTGATGCCGCCAACTTTGCCCGCCTGCATCGGGTTCTTCTGGTCGAGGATTCCCACGGAGTGCCTTTCAATGTTTCGCTTTCCGGCTTGCCGTTTGAAACGCGAATGATCGATCGTTCCCAAACGGTGGATTACGCACCGGATCGCTCCGTTCGCATTTGTGTTGCCAGCGACCTGGTTATTCTCAAAGCATTCGCTGGTCGCCAACAGGACTGGGAAGACATTCGCGGAATCCTGATTCGCAGTCCGCAGTTGTTGGATTGGAAAATGATTGAAAGCGAATTGAGGGTTCTCAGCGAATTGAAGGAAGAGCCGGCAATCATGTTGCAATTGCGAGAACTGAAAAACCGTCTGAGTTAACAGGATCATTGTTTATCGGTCAACTATCCCTGAATGTTCGAAATCACCCCTGTTCCTGCCTGGGCAGCTTCTGGCATCCGC
>JBGSXT010000820.1:0-2564 GCA_041751295.1 Mariniblastus sp. | reverse complement strand
AATGAAATTGAGGCTCATGGAAATGCGCCCACGATTCGGGAAATCGCCGATGAGATGGGTTTCAGTTCGCCCAACGGTGTGATGTGTCATCTGCGGGCTCTGGAAAAAAAGGGGTTGATCCGACGAGCCAATCATAAGTCGCGATCGATTCGACTGACCAGCGAGGTCAACGACGAAATTCGAGGCTTGCCTCTGGCCGGACGCGTCAGTGCAGGTTTACTGGTCGAAGCAATTGAGCAACACGAGCGTATCGACATTGGCAGCTTCTGGACAGACAAAGGGAATTATGTACTGCAAGTCGAAGGGGATTCCATGATCGACGCGCAGATTGCGTCAGGAGACTACGTTGTGGTCAAGTCGCGTCGGACAGCCGACACGGGAGACATGGTGGTGGCGCGAACAGCGAATGGCGAAGCGACGCTGAAATTCTGGTTCCCGGAAAAGAACCGTGTGCGTCTGCAGCCGGCCAACAAACGGATGAAACCGATCTACAGCCGCGACGCCAGAGTCATAGGCATCGTGGTCGGAGTGGTTCGAAAATTCTAGGCTTCACGCCGTCGGAGTCTGACGCAGCTTTCGGCGGTAACAGAATTGCTATGCCGAGCTGCGCAGTCCGTCCAACAATTGGCCGACGCGCGCTTTCACGTCTTCCATCGAATCAAATTCGCGGTTGTCAATGACCAGCCATTGCAGCCAATTCAAGATTCCGATCAGATTTCCCGCCACGATCAGCGGCTGAATCAAACGCATTTCCTGGTCGGACAACGGTCGGATTTGACAGTACTCTTCCTGCGCCCGCTGCAAAGGAACAGGGTCGTTTCCAATCAAGCTGCCGAACATTCTCGACAGGTCACAGGCCACCGTATCGATCTGCATGGCGCCAAAATCGATGATGCCGCAAACCTGATCGCCTTCAAAAAACAGATGTTCATCGCGAATGTCCCGGATCACCGGTTGTATTGGAAAAACCGCGCCGGCAAACAATGAAAATTGTTGCAATGTCTCCGTCACGATTTTTCTGCCGCTGGTTATGAAGAAATGCCAATCTTCACTGTTCAGAACGACTGCTCGCTTGTTGCCACGGTCGTCAATTTCTGTGACCGACTGCTCGAAACCCTTCAATCGCCGGATCACATTCGTAAGATTCGGCGAGGGAGAAAAATCCAGGTGAAATTGGGCCGTCGCCTGATGAAATCTGGCCAGCGTTTCGATTGCGGATTGCAGCCGCTGCGGATTCGGATCCTGGCTATATGTGGCCAATCCTGGCGCCCAAACGGATAGTTCCCAGCAATGACGCTCGTGGTGGACGATCGTCGTACCCGATTTCGTGATTGTGGGTACGACGACTTCTGGACAGCCGTGGGCGTGGGCAAATTGCTGGACACGATGAATCCATTGCAATTTTTTTGAATCTGTCTGTTCCGGCCAGCGGCGCAGGCAATAGGACCTGTTGACCGTTTCGATTTTCCAGATAATCGAGCCGCTGAATCCACCGGCGTTGTTCAGACACAACGACTGCGTTGGTGGTGACAATTCATAGTGGGCGAGAATGGTGGGTAGCATTCATCCAATCAAATAATGTAACCATGAACAGTGGCTTGCTGGCGGCTTACTTCAGAGGGGGTCAGACCCACTTTTCGGCGACCAATTGGATTCGCAAAATCAGGTTTTTTACCGCCGAAAACTGCGTCAGACCCCAGCGGCGCGAACGGTTTCCAAACTACGTCGAGCCGCTTTCAGGCAAACACATCGGATCGTCGACTTGCAAAATAATAGACGACCTCGGCCGCTGCACGAATCATGGGTACAGGCAAGAACGCGCTCAACCTGCTTTTCGCATCGCGTCCTGATTTAGCTTGTTGTACAGCGTCTTCAGACTGATGCCCAGCTGTTGGGCCGCCGCTGTCTTGTTGCCATCGGTCTTATCGAGTGCGGTATGGATCGCCTGAATTTCGAGATCCCGCAATGAGCCACCCGAATTCTGGATGGTACTGCGACTGGATCTGACGCTGCCGAATTTCTGTGGCAAATCAGCGGCCGTTATCGGCAAACCGTCACAAAGTATGGAAGCGTGTTCAATCACGTTGGCCAGCTCGCGGATGTTTCCTGGCCAGTTGTAGGAAACCAGCGACTGGATGGCATCGGTCGAGAATGCATTGCCTGGTGAAACTCCGGCGCGCGTCCGTCCAAGCAGATGCACCGCCAAGTGGGGTATGTCCTCGACGCGATCCCGCAGAGGAGGCAGATGAATTTCAAAAGCGTTGATCCGAAACATCAAGTCTTCACGAAATTCATCGGCTTCAACCATCCGCGGCAGATCGCGATGCGTCGCGCAGACGATGCGTACGTCGACCTGAAATGGCTCATTGTCTCCAACGCGACGGATTTCGCCACTTTCCAACACCCGCAACAGCTTTGATTGCGTGGCCTTGGGCAATTCACCAATTTCGTCCAGGAAAATGGTACCGCCGTCGGCCACTTCGAACAGTCCCTGGCGATGATCGTCAGCGCCCGTGAAGGCACCTTTTCGATGGCCGAACAACTCGCTTTCAATCAAGCTTTCA
>JBGSXT010000819.1:0-3806 GCA_041751295.1 Mariniblastus sp. | reverse complement strand
CCCTAAAATTTAAAGGGAACAAAGCACTAGTCGTCGTCGTTCGGGGTAACGGATCGTTTGTGAGGGATACGTTGCTTTGTAATCTTCCAAGAGGTGTATGCGATCCGCCCGTGAGTTCGAACGTGACCGGATAGAACTCAGCGGTTCCGCAGTTCAGATGCCAATAAGCCAGATCTCAATCAATGGAAAAACTCCAAATGCCTTCTTAACGCCGCATCCGATTCATGTTGTCGCAATTCCTTCTCAATGTCGAATCTTTTGATAAAATGCAAAAATGAAATCGATCGAACTTTTTGCAGGTGCAGGCGGACTCGCGTTGGCAACGGCCAACGCAGGATTTCATCACCGGGCCGTTTTGGAATGGAATCCAAACGCATGCGAGACTCTCCGTCGAAATAAAGCTGACGGGTTGGCACAACTAAGAGACACGGTAATTCTCGAGGGCGATATATGTCGCGTCGATTTTTCCCAATTCAGCGGAGACGTTGAGCTCGTGTCTGGAGGGCCCCCGTGCCAACCGTTTTCGATAGGCGGAAAACATGTCGGAATGGATGACCATCGGAACATGTTCCCGCACGCAATTCGGGCTGTTCGCGAGATAAAACCAAAGGCATTTGTCTTTGAAAACGTCAAGGGACTGCTGCGTGAGAACTTTTCCAATTACTATCAGTACATTATTTATCAACTGCGTTTTCCCGAACTCATTCGTAATCCGGGTGAGGAGTGGACTTATCACATGTCGCGGCTGGAAAAGATGGCGACTCACGGCAGCGCGACAGAATTGAAATACCACGTAACATATCAACTGATGAATGCCGCTGACTTTGGCGTTCCACAGCATCGCCATCGGGTACTGGTAGTCGGAATTCGGTCTGACCTTCATCCGGAGTTTTCGTTTCCGCAGCCGACTCATGAATTCGACGCTTTACTTTACGACAAATGGGTAACGGGCGATTACTGGGATAGGCACAGGATTTCCAGAAGGGTTCGACCATCTCTTCCAGATTCGATGAAAAACCGGGTGGACAGACTTCGCTCTTTATTTCCTGACATGTTGCTGGCTGCGTGGCGAACTGTTCGGGATGCAATTGCGGATTTGCCTGAGATTGCACCAGGCGAGGCATGTTCGAAATTCGCAAATCATTTTTGCAATCCGGGGGCGAGGTCATACGCGGGACACACGGGAAGCCCTTTCGACGAACCGGCTAAAGCGCTGAAAGCTGGGGATCACGGAGTGCCGGGGGGCGAAAACACTCTTCGTTTTGAAGATGGATCAGTTCGATATTTCAGTGTACGAGAATGCGCTAGAATTCAGACGTTTCCAGACGAATGGACTTTCGAAGGATCATGGACCGAATCGATGCGCCAACTTGGCAACGCCGTTCCTGTTCAAATGTGCGAATCGGTTGCGATCGAGTTGCACCGAATACTTTCAGGGACGCGAGTTGTTGCCCATGCCTAAAAGAGGCGCATCGAAATCCGCCAAGAGAAACCCTCCTGCGGCGGAGCCGTTCGATAGGAGCAAGCACGTATACGCAAACGAAGACTTTGTGGAGTTGGTCAAGGATGCGGTGCGGTTTTTTAATGGGACGCCGGTTCATCGATTACCGCCGCCAGAAACTTTTTTCGGCACGGGAATCTACGCACTTTATTACACCGGGCAATCCCATCCTTATTCGAAATATGCAGAACTAAATCGTTTGGCGTACGATTTTCCAATTTATCTCGGGAAGGCAGTCCCGAAAGGCTGGAGACGAGCACGTTCCGTTGGTTCTATTGAAGCCGTGTCATCGGAACTCCATACTCGACTTCTCGTGTCGCTTCATGATTTTCGAAGGCTCAAGCTCCGATATGATTGGAACCCTCGAAGCATCCGTCATCAAATGGAAAAAGCCACTTTGGAATACATTCCTGGATGGCTTCGGGAATCACGATCCCGGTAAAGGAAGATACGAACAGGCGAAATCGGACTGGGACGTTGTTCATCTTGGTCGTGTGTGGTCGAAGAAATGCAAAGGTAAAACGCCGTCGCGAGGACAAATCCTTAATGGAATTGAAAAGTTTTTTGATCAACTTGCGAATGCAGACAGCTTGCCAATGGACCCAAGCGGTGGCGCCGCATTTTAGCTGCGGTTGGCAGTTCAATCGATGAACACCTTTGCTGCCCTGCGTCTGTCTGAACTGGCTCGCCATATTGGAAGCGCCGGATGTGGACCCGCATGTCCGGGGGTGTTATTGGCGCGACCATCAATGATCGCGCCTAACCGATTTAGACCTCTGAGTATCAATCTCATAGTGGAGCATGTATCCTGTTCAGCGGAGGAAGTTCACCGTCACGCAATTCGCGCTGGTTGAGCCAGCCCCTTTCGTGGGCGCTGAGATTGAGGGAATCTTCGATCAATATGACGCTTAAGAGCGACGCTCTTCCCAACACGGTCAATTCTCGATGTCGCCGCGTGTCGAGATGTTGCGTGACTCTGCTTCTCAACGAGACGGCTTGTCCCAAGTAAATGATGTCGGAATTAGCGTTCGCGAGAACGTAGCAACCCGCAGACTCCGGAAGTGATCCGGCCGTCGAATAATTAAACGCCCCAATGAAAGTAGGGGGTGGAACGAGTGAGGCGACTTTCACAACTGAATCTCCCCGGCGTGGGCTTGCGTGTTAATCGCTGCTGCGAGCGCTTGGGCAAACTTACGAAGGGCGGCCTGATTGAGCCCTGATGCAGTGTCGCCACGGTGCCAGAACTGTGGCTGTGCCATGCCCAAGTACTCGGTGGGCAAATTATCGAATCCGTGCTTGAGTAACTCGACAATAGTTTGCTGTTTGAAATCCTGGCGATTGGCAAGATGGAGAAATACTGCTGGCGACGCAGCGTGAAAAAGATGCAAGCCATTGGTCTTGAACAATACCGTCACTTCGTCATCACCGACCGCCAACAACTGACAAATCGCGGCCCAGTAGTTGAGAAGGATTTTCTGCTGATTATCAGTGGTCCAAGTCGGTCCGGAGATGGGATTCGAGGGTACGAGAATATGTCTCTTCAATGATGTAACAAAGCTCTTTTGGTTAACAGTGGCCGACTCGGATTCGTTCTTATTTAGATTGGCCATCCGTATTTTGCCTTTCCAAGGTGATCCATCAACGGTATTTAGAAACTGGACAATCGCAAGTGCGCGATGATCCTCCCCTTTATCCACTTGGCGCTGAATCCAGCGCGGCAAGACCGGAGTTTCTTGGAAATTGACCATGTCCGTAAGGCGAGCAACAATTTGTTGTTCAATCGCAGCATCCACCGACTTCTGTGTAGTGTTCACGATTAGAAAATGACACATTTGGCTGATTTCGTCCAAGCCAACCGCTATGTTGACAGGGACTTGAAATTCGTTCATGTCGGAGTTTCGCTCGGCTGCGAGCACAAGGCCTCGGATCCGATGCTGTCCGTCGACAACGTTGAACGGACCGATTTTCTCCGTGTCGATCGTGAGCGTGCTTGTTGCCTCGTCAAACGGTAAAAGCTTGTCCGTTGCCAGGAAAAGCGAGGTTGGCAGAAAAGCTTCTCGGGCTTCGTGGGCATCAAAAAGGTAATCGGCAAGGCGTTTGGCTCGAGTTTCATTGAGAAGACGCTGATAGCCGATGCCTTCGGCCGAATCGAGAGTGTCGATTTTATAGAAGCCGGGCAAGCGCAAGTCCTTTACCATCAATGATGTTGCAAAGAGGCGGAGGTTTCCCTGATGTACTTGGCTTGCAGGACGAGTAATTAACATGCGTTCTTCCAGATTAGACTACGCATGAATTCTTCGGAGTG
>JBGSXT010000818.1:0-4885 GCA_041751295.1 Mariniblastus sp. | reverse complement strand
ATGCCAATCCGGAACAATCGATCGCCGGGACTCGATTCCAGAAACGGCGTCATCGACGGAATTTTTGGTCGTTGGATTCATCCCGAATTCCGGCTGTGACTACGCACTAATTCGTTTCTTTGAGTTGCCTGGTTTCTAAGGGTCCTAGTTCTTTTTCGACTTCCTTGACGCCGGCGGTTTCCGGAGTCACTAGCCCGAGTTCAATTTCGAAATCCCGCAACGCCGATTCGGCCATCACCTCTTCCATCGCTTCCTCGCGCACGATGTCTTCCATGCCTTCTTCGGAAAGATCGGCAGCGACCCGCGCCTTGGCTCGATTGAGTCCGATTTTGTCCTGAATCACCTGTTCAATCTGACCGAAATCGGTGGTCACATCGAAATCGAACGTCTTGGCCAATTCGGCCATTTCGGCTTCCGCCCGACTCATCTTCAATTCGGCGTCGTATTCCTGGATTTTGTTGCGAATATCGGCCAACTTGCCGCTGGCCCGTTTGATCTTTCGGATATTGTTGTCGTAGGCCTTTTCGTGCATATCGAGCTGTTGGCGGTTTTCGGCCAACTCAGATTTGGCTTTTTGCAACTCGACAGCAAACTTGCCAGCCGTCTCGCGATCACCAACCTTCAAATACGATTTGATTTTTGCTTCAAGTGTCATGACATGCCGTTCGTCGCCTGCCACTTGCCGGGAGACTCGTTCGACAAGCGCGCGATATTGTTCCAGCCCCTGTCGCCCCCCTTTGAGCTCCTCGACCGCCATGTCGTATTCATACTGCATCTGCGCGATCGGATCAGCCGTCCAGAAATAGTTCGCGAATTTGTTCATCTGGGCCTTAAACGCCCGCCACATTTTGCCGAAAATCATTGACTTCTTCCCATCAAAAAGCGCAATTCCGTCGAAGACGGTACCGTGACGATAACCGTGGCATTTTTTAACCGTGAACCTTCCGATTGTCAATCTGCCGAGTAACGGCCAACTTGTGACGACGTGGTATCAATCCAGTCCAGCCAAATCGCAGGCTGGATCAAACCGTTCGAAAGTATTCGCCAACAGCCGGATGACCGCTGCGGCGGATAGCAACAATCCCAGACAAACGCCCAGAGAAAAAAGAACTGACATTGCCAGTTGCGGCGAATGCGGCAACAGTCTGCCGCCGAGCCATTTGGCCATGAACGCCCAGACCAGAATTCCAGCAGCCGCCCCTGCAAACAGCAATCCCTTGGCGGTAAAAGCCAAAATCGAGCGCAGGAAGATTTGAACCCCTTCCTGATTCAGCCGATACGGATACCACAGGATCAACAAGTTTTCCAGTCCGAATATAAACAGATTAAATGGCCACAGGATCGCAATCGCAATCAGAAGGTAGGCAGGATTAAAAGGGCTGATGAACATCGTGGTGGCCAGCGTCGCCAATTGAAAGACAGACGTGATCGCAATCGGTGCCGATAATTGGCCGAGTACGATACGCACTGGTGACAACGGTAGCGATTTCAGAACAGTGATTCGATCAAGGTCGCGCCGTAAATCAAATGGCAGACTGGCTGGCAACAGCAAAAATGAATAAAACGCCAGCCCGCCCGTCACATTCATCACCAGCATCAATCCTGTTGCGCCCGACAACGCGGGCAAACAGCTCAGCCCCAGCGGAATGGCCAGCGCCAAAGCCAGTTGCGCTCGATATTTTCGCGCCCCCAGCAATTGACGCCAGCCCAGCGGTCCCAACCCACCGAAACGCCACGGTTTATGTCGAGGTTTGATTGTCGCGGCCGTCACCGTTTGCTGCTGCGAGAATTCTCTGGCGTTGGGCAGATTGGCCACTTCCGATCGACGCCGGCGGCAATCGACGTAGCGGTCCAGTCGCAGTAGAGTCGCAAACAACGCCCAGATCGTTGCCGCCAGAATAATCATCCTGGTGACCAACTCCAACGAGAGCCGATCGACCAAAATCAGTTCACCAATGACGCGAAAAGGAGCAACTACCACACCGCCCAACCCAGTTTGCGAAAGCACGCAAACACGCTCGAACAGCTGCCCGAGGAAACTCAATGAAGCCAGGGACCCCAATCCCGCCGTCATGTCGACGACTTGCAGGCTCCCCGACAATATATTGGTGGCAATCCTTGCCAACATCGCCACCACAAAACCGCGCACCATCCACAGTTCGCGTTTCCGCAAACCCCAAACCGACACTTCCATGGCCATCCTGGCAAGATCAATGATTATCAATCCGGCCAACATGCCGACAAATCCGCAAAGCAACAGCGGCAGGTCTGGAATCATGACCAAGGTGAAAATCGCCGCTTTGAAAATCGCCGCTCGAGCAATCGTTGCCAGGCGAAATCGAATCAATTCGCTGCGTTCGATTGGCGCAGCGATCAGCCATTCTTCTTCGGCCGCCGTCCATTCAAACGGCCGAACCGGTTTTCGAAATGTGATCTTGATCAAATTCCATAACGCGTATGTGGCCAACGACAGCGGCAGCCACAGTTGCAGTTTTTCCAGGTCGGCGCTTTCGCGCAGCAGGACTCCGGCAACCGCCTGTCCCATCCAGACAATGGCCAGAATCATCCCAAGGGCAGTCAATACGATCCGTCGGCGCGATCGGAATCGGCGTATGACTCGAGTCCAACTCGCTCGCGACTGGAAGCGAAACAGGGAACGGGTCGCAGGTGCAAGACCAAGCAGCAGCATCATGGTTATGCTCGCGCGGGCTGCGAAGATTGCAATTGGGTGGCGACCGTTGAGCATCTGCCAGGCGACTGTTGGGATACAGCGTTGAAAAAGATATCTTCCAAAGTCGCTTCAGAACCGTGACCGGCAAATTCGGTTTTCAGTTCTTTCAACGTACCGACAAATTTCCGAGTCCCTTTGTCCAGAATCAGTACGTGCGTGCAAATGTCTTCGACCATCGCCAGCAGGTGCGAACTGATAATGATCGCGGTGCCCCGGTCCGCCAGTTCGACCATTGAATTCTTCAACATCCGAATCCCACGGGGATCAAGCCCCGTCATCGGCTCGTCCAACAACAACGCAACGGGTTCGTACAAATAGGCACACGAGATAGCCAGTTTTTGTCGCATGCCCCGCGACAGATCACCGGCTCGGGCATTGACTTTGCCAATCAAATCAAACCGCTCCAGCAACCGTTCCATTTTCGCTGCCCAATCGTCGACGCCATAGACGCTGGCGGTAAAAGCAAAATGTTCGTGAACAGTTAGATCGTTAAACAGCTGGGGGTCATCGGGCACGTAGGCTGTCCGCTGTTTGACATCCAGAGGCTGCAAATCGACATCGAATCCACCAATCGTCATCTGACCGCCGCCAAATGGAATGATGCCGGTCAAGGCCCGCAACGTCGTCGTCTTGCCGGCGCCGTTGGGCCCGACGAGACCGAGAACATGTCCGGCACCCACATCGAAAGAAAGGTTGTCGACCGCCATTTCGTTTTCGTAAGCCTTCGAAAAACTGCGCACCTGAATTACGTTGTTTGGATACACTTTGCCACCCCTCTGGATCAAAAACCAATTTCGAAAAGTAAAGACTACTTCACAGAAGGATTGGAAGATTCTCTCCCAAGGTTGCGATCCGGCGGTGGTTGGTTGAATGATCAAAATGGCATCAAGTCAGAGCAGTTTCCAGCTGCATAATCGGCAGCACCGTTAGCATTTTTGCGCAGAAACACGATTGATAGCACACCTGAAATCCATTGACATCCGTTCGAAGAGTCAGCTACAAGCCTGCTCTTCCTGAACGTCCCATACTATCAACCTCGATGGTGGGCGATCATTGCGCCGACTGCCCAACGCGACTGAAAACATGAATCAACCGGTTCCAACCCAACCCGATTGGCTGCGATGGCTTCGTCACGGCAATCGACCGGTTGTGGTGATATTAATGATCGCGATTGCCGGCCTGATCGCGGTGACAACATTCAATCAATCGACAGACCGCCAATGGTGCGCTTTGTTCGATGATTACTCGATCACAAAAAATGAACGGCATCGAATTCTGTTGGCGTTGGGGACTGCCGGTCTGGAAGAATATCGTATCGATCGGGGCCAGATCATGGTCAGAGACAATGATCAGGCGAAGTATCTTGCCGCCGTCTCGGAAAGCAGTGCGTTGCCGAAAGTTTACGAAGTGGAGCAGGAATTTCAGCTGAGTCCTTTCATGCCACGATCACAATTGACACTGTTGGAACTTGACCGCCGGAGAAAGCAAATTCGCGACATGATTCTCAGACTGCCATTTGTCGCAGACGCGTGGTTTGAGATGGATGGGGCGGCCTCCGAAAATATGTTCCGGCCCGACGAACATTCCGCAGTTGTCATGATTCAACCAACAGGGACTGCTGCGCTCAAACGGGAACAGGTCGAGTCAATTCAAAAGCTGGTTTCGTCGGCGATTGCCGGCATCAAGCGAGAAAACGTGGCGGTTATCGATTCCAGCGTCGGGATCACCTATCAGGATATTCGTGATGTCGAACAGTCCAAGCTGATCGATTTCGTCAATTGGAAAATGAATCGACAGGCCTATTACCATCAGTTGTTATTCGAACTGGCTGGCGAATATCCCGGAATTGAAATTGACGTTCGGGTCGAGCCGAGTGACGAAAACAACGCACAATCGCCCAACGACAAAATTGCGGTCGAAAAGCCCGATCAATTGGCATCCCATCGGATCATGGAGCAACCTGAAAAAATTGAACCGGTTCAGGTTGGTTTGAACTCATCCGCGTCGGTTACTGACGCGCGACTTCCGAAGGACGACTCGGCAACGAGAATCGAAAATTCGCATGTTATCCAGACGACGTATCAGCAATCTTTGGAAAAACTGCCGGCCAAAGTTCCCACATTGGGCGGTAACAAGGAACAGGCGAGCAAATTG
>JBGSXT010000817.1:0-1871 GCA_041751295.1 Mariniblastus sp. | reverse complement strand
CCGTTTCCAAAATCAAACGTTGACACAATCCGATGTCGATTCGATTTCGGATTTGACCAACCTGAGACACTTTGGGTTGGAAAATACTGAATTACGTGGCAGCACCATTTCGAAATTGAAGTTGCCTGAATCGGTTTCGACGATTGAAATTGCCCGACAGGAAATCGACCGTACGACAATCCGTTGGCTGGCTTCCACGCTAACCAACCATTTGATTCTGGACGAATGTGAGATTGCACTTTCTGCAAAAACAGCTTTTTCGGATTTGACCCCGTTAACGAACCTGGAGTTGCGGCGAATTCCGATCGACCGGAACCTGTTTCAGCAGCTCGGAAAACTTCCCAGCTTGAACCTGATTGAACTTTCAGTTTGCAAATTTGAGCTGGACGACTATGGTGAATTCCTGAGCGAAAATGGGGCTCGACCCGTGATCCGTTTCAACCCCGTCGCCTTTCTTGGAGTTCAGGCGCTGAGCAATGGCCGCCAGCCCAATACCTGGTCGTGTCAGGTTGAAATGGTCGTGGCCGGTTCTGGAGCCGATAATGCTGGTGTTAAAACTGGCGATATTATCGAATCGGTCAATGGAAATCCGATTACCGTTTTTGAAGAATTGCGAATGTACATCTCCCAGCTTGACATCGGTGAAGCGATGGATTTACAGGTACTACGGGGCGAGGAGCGATTGGAATTGACGGCAACGCTTGGCGAAAACCCCAACAACCCGAGCCGTTAGAACGTGTTTTGATAGTAGGTCCGGTTTGCCGAACCGGACGTTGAAGCGGCTTAAAATCAGCAATTTGGGTCGGCGTACCTTTCGGCAACAGGTACGCACTTGATTTTTAAAACACGTTCTTAGGATAATTTGTGTCGCTCATCAAAAGAATTGCAATCACGGGCGGAGCCGGTTTTCTGGGATCACATCTGTGCGAACGCCTTGTCGAGCAGGGGCATGATGTCATCTGCGTCGACAATTTTTTCACCAGTCAAAAATCCAACGTCGCCCATTTGCTGGGTCAACCGAATTTTGAGTTGATACGGCACGACGTGATTCATCCCATTTGGCTGGAAGTTGACGAAATCTACAACCTGGCCTGTCCCGCCGCGCCGGGGCACTATCAATACAACCCGATCAAGACTCTTAAGACGTCGGTCATCGGCTCGATCAACGTGTTGGGGATGGCAAAGCGTTGCAACGCCAAAGTTTTTCAGGCGTCGACAAGCGAAGTTTACGGTGACCCGGAAGTTCATCCGCAGCCTGAAAGCTATCGGGGCTGTGTCAATCCAATTGGAATTCGCGCGTGTTACGACGAAGGCAAGCGGGCCGCCGAAACGCTGTTCATGGACTACCACCGCCAGAATGGCTTGAACATCAGGATTTGCCGCATTTTCAACACCTACGGGCCGCGAATGCATCCCTTTGACGGTCGCGTGGTCAGCAATTTCATTCGGCAGACGTTGGCCGGCGAAGACATTACGATTTTTGGAGACGGCACGCAAACCCGGTCGTTTTGTTATCGGGACGACCTAGTGGAAGGGTTTCTGCGGATGATGAACGGACCGGATGAGATTATTGGTCCGATCAACATGGGCAATCCGGGCGAGTACACAATCAAGCAACTTGCCGAGCTGATTGTCGAAATCGTGGGAAGCAGGTCAAAGCTGGTTTACAAGCCCTTGCCAGTAGATGATCCGACGCGACGCAAGCCGGATATCACGCTGGCGAAACAGCATTATGCCTGGGAACCAAAAATTCCGTTGCGGCAGGGACTCGAAAAAACGATCGCCTGGTTCCGAACGATTGATCCGGAAAACTATCGACCTCCAACGCCCAATTTTTAGGCTTTGTTGGATGAAATACGATTGTATTGTTC
>JBGSXT010000816.1:0-6332 GCA_041751295.1 Mariniblastus sp. | reverse complement strand
TCCTGACAGCATCGCTAATTCGTTCAGGAGGGATTTTGTGGAATTCGGATTTCAATTCGATGTTTTTGTCGACAGCCAGGAATTCGAGAATCTGCTGCATCGTCGCCACGGTTTGCTGCCCCAGTTGCTCGTACGTGACCGCTAATACATTCGAAAACTGGCGAATCTGCTGCCGAAACTCAGTCTGCGTCCGCAGAAAATATTTTGCGTGCGCCACGGCCAATGCCACATCCAGCTCCAACGGTTCCAACTGGACAGGCTGCTTCGAATTGCCGGATAGGCAGTTGCCCAGTTTGTGCACACGCGAAACATTCCGCAATGAAATCGCCTGTTTCAACACGTTGTCGCGCGACAATTCAATGACTTTGATATTTTCAGTCAACTGCAAGGCTCGCATGATTTCCGGATAGACCGCCGACTGGCCGGGATATTTCAATTTGAATCCACTCGCGTTCGGATTGGTTGCAAACAACTGTTGCAGGTATTCAACAGCCGCATCAGCAGTCGGATTGTTGATGATTCCAGACGGCGTAAACAGTCTGCGCACGAAATGACCCCCATTAAACTCGACGACATTGTCGGCGGCGGAAAGTTTGGCAGGACCGTCCAAGCGAATCTCGCTGAAGTCTTCCTTGCGGCAGTGAACCTGTGGATGAGAATCCAACAGATCGCATAAAAATGTTGATCCCGTTCGACCTGTGAACCAAACAAAAAAGGGGGATTTGCAGGCGGCCATTGCTTTTGGACGAACAATTCAAAAAATTCAATGCGGCTGGTTGAAAAAGCTAAAGTGGATGGACGACTGCGTTTTCCCATGACCTCAAGCCTGTCGCAAGCCCGCCGCATTGAATAGGCTATCAGGATGCCCAAAAAAATTGTGATTGTCGGAGGAGGATTTGCCGGCTTAAACGCAGCCAAATCGCTGGCCCGTGTCCGGGATATCGCCGTGACGGTCATTGATCGGCGAAACTTCCACCTGTTTCAGCCGCTGTTGTATCAGGTCGCGACTGCCGGATTGAATCCAGCCGATATTGCCTCGCCGATTCGCAGCATTTTGTCCCGCCAGAAAAATGTTCGCGTTTTGCAGGGTGAAGTGCTGGCTGTTGATTTTGACGCCAAAATCATTGCCACCGATTTTGGCCATGTCGCCTACGATTACCTGCTGCTGGCCTGCGGTTCGAATCACAGCTATTTTGGGCACGACCTATGGGAATCTTTCGCACCGGGTTTGAAGACGATTGAAAACGCAACGGAGATTCGACGACGGATTCTGACGGCCTACGAGGAGGCCGAGCGGATTGACGACCCCCACCTCCGCCGCAAACTGTTGACGTTTGTGATTGTTGGCGGCGGCCCGACGGGAGTCGAGTTGGCGGGCGCGATCGGAGAAATGAGCCGATTTACCCTCGCCCGGGATTTTCGCTCGATCGACGCCAAATCGACGCGCGTGTTTTTGATGGAAGCCGGACCAAGAATTCTGGCAGCGTTTCCTGCCGAACTGGCGGATCGTGCGGCCAGAGACCTCGAATCCCTGGGCGTGCAGATTTGGACATCCAGCAGCGTTTGTAATGTGGATGCCGACGGAATTCAGGTCGGGAACGATCGAATTACGGCCAGCACCGTCATTTGGGCTGCCGGAGTCGAAGCCTCATCGTTGGGTAAACGGCTTAAGCTGCCGATCGATCAACTGGGTCGCGTTTTGGTCAATGCCGACTTGAGCGTCTCAGGCTTGGAGAATATTTTTGTGGCTGGTGATCAGGCCCATTTTCAATCCGACAACGGCGAAATTCTGCCCGGACTGGCTCCTGTTGCCAAACAGCAAGGTGAATATTTTGCAGCTTTGATCCGCAACGACTTGACCGGCAAGCTGCGGGAGCCGTTCCAGTATCGGGATAGTGGCATAATGGCCACGATCGGGCGCAACCGGGCGATTGCCGTCACGGGAAATTGGCGAATGACGGGACGCCTGGCATGGTTCGCTTGGCTGGTCGTCCATATCTATTTCCTGACCGGATTCAAAAACAGATTTTTTGTGGTCCTGCAATGGGCCTGGTCGTATTTGACGTATCGCCGCGGAGCGCGTTTGATTCTTGGAGATCCAAAACTCGCTGACGAGAGCAAGACCGGAACGGGTTCGACTTGAATCGCGGATCGCGCAGAACGGATTTCCCGATCCTTCCTCCAGTTAAACAGCTACCTGCCGCTCGCCGAAGCGACCGCTGAATCGTATATTCTGTAAGTGAACCGTTCGCCGGTTGGCAGCGATGATGATCAAACGGAGAATCCAATGAAATTTTCGGACCTGAACTTCTTTGCCCTCTTCTGCGCGGTCCTGGTGGCCATTTGTTGGGGCATGTACGGGCCCGCTGTTGCCCATTCACGGGCCCCGAACAGGGAATGGGGTCCGTTCAAACCTTACGTTTTCATCGGAATCGCTTACCTGGTAATCGCCGTGATTGGTGGCGCGATCATGATGAAAACGGTATCCAACGACAATTTTGATTTCACAGGCAAGTACCTGCCGTCGATGAAATGGGGATTCTACGCGGGTTGCCTGGGCGCGTTGGGTGCGTTGGCGTTGACTTTCGCCTTGACCAAAGCGGGCGGCAAGCCGTCCTACGTGATGCCGATCGTTTTTGGAGGTGCCGTAACCGTCAATGCCATCGCCGCTTATCTCAGTCTGCACGCGGGCGAGACGGTGAATCCGTTGATGTGGGTTGGCATGTTGCTGGTGGCATGCGGAATCTGCCTGACCGCCTATCATACGCCCCACGGACATACGCCTGCCAAACCGACCGTCGGTCACGCGAACGATCATGCGTCCGTGTCCGTTGAACAATCCAGCAATCCATATCAGCCGCCGAAGGGAGTTTAGTGTTTCGTCGGTTTTTGTGCGTCGAAATCGATTGGGGTAAATTTCATGGAGCGAAAAATTCTCAGCGATTCGTTTTATAGTTCGGTGAGAATAGTCCACCAATGCAGGACCTGAATTCAGTTTTGGATCGCTAAAACAGCGAGGTTTTGCCGAAAAACCTAAAACTTGCGATTGGCGGCAAAGAATCTAGAATGGAAATTGAACTCACGACCATGGCTTTCAGATTTAATTGCAGTGGACACGTCTCATTCGTTGCTCGATCGACTCAGTACCTGCAATTCTGCCCAGGACTGGAATGCATTTGAAAGCATCTATCGGCCCTTTATTCGGGAGCGTCTGCTGCGCAGCAATATTCCCACCAATGATGCCGATGACATCTGCCAGGAAACATTGACCCAGATCTTCAAGGCAATTTCCGGTTTCCAGCACAACGGCCGTGAAGGTGCATTTCGCAACTGGCTGAAAAAAATAGTTCGTCAGAAAATCTGGCAGCATATCAACAAAGCATCCCGCAATGGATCGAGTGGCCAGTTCGGAATTCTGTACGACGACCAGGCGGTTGATCAATCGTTTGAGGATCAGTGGGAACGGGAGCACGATCAGCATGTGGTCGAAAAGCTGTTGCAGCTTGTGAAAAAGGAATTTACTGAAACCAGCTGGAAATCCTTTCGTCGGATGGTGATCGAAGGGGAAGAGCCGGCGCAAATTGCCATGTCGCTGTCCGTTTCCGTCAACGCCGTGCTGATTTCGAAATCGAGGATCATGAAGCGCCTGCGCGAATATGGCAAAGGACTGGTGGAGCAGTTTTAACAAATGACTCCATGAACGAATCCAGTCCCCATATCGATGCCCAACTGTTGTCCCAGTACATGAGTGGGCTGATCGTCGACGATTCAACGGCGCGGGAGATTGAAGTCCATATCGAAAGTTGTGTGGATTGCCAGAATATGGCCTCTAGCCTGCCAAGCAGTTTGGCAGAATCAAAAATTCGCGAGCTCTGTCAGACCGACCCCGATCAGCTCGATTCGTTTACCGAGGAGTATCAGATCGTCGAAGAATTGGGGCGCGGAGGTGTGGGGATTGTCTATCGCGCCAACCAGCCCCGTCTAAAACGCAGCGTGGCCTTGAAAATGCTGGCCTCGGGCGCCACAGCCAGTGCAGCCGACATCGCCCGGTTTCGCCGGGAAGCAACGGCCCTGTCTCATCTGAAACATCGTAATATCGTGACCGTTCATGATTCGGGAGAACAGAACGGAATCCCCTACATCGCCATGGAGCTGGTCGATGGACAAAGTCTCGACCGCTGGCTGACTCAAGTTTTACCGACACCACAGCTGGCCGCCGAAATACTCTTGCAGTTGGCCGATGGAATTGACCACGCCCACAGACACGGGATCATTCATCGCGATCTCAAACCGCAGAACGTGCTGGTGGAGGAGTCGCCAGCCGATTCGAAACCGTCAATAACCGCCAAGATCAGCGATTTCGGACTTTCTCATTTTGCGGATGAGAACTTCCGCACACAAACGGGACAGACACTTGGTACACCCGCGTATATGGCTCCGGAAGCAGCGCTGGGCAATTCCCATCTGGTTGGTGCCACGACCGACATTTATGGCCTGGGGGCCATTCTGTATCAGTGTTTGACCGGTCGCCCACCCTTTTCCGGCACACAACATGTCAACATTCTGAAAGCGGTTTGCGAACAGGACGTCGTCTCCATTTCCCTGCTACGTCCTGAAGCGCCGCTCGACTTGCGGACGATTTGCGAGCGATGTTTGAACAAGAACCCGGCCAAGCGGTTTGCCTCCGCTCTGGACTTGAAAGACGACCTGTCCAGATATTTGGCGGGGCAGCCGATTCAATCCCGGCGGGTGACTTCAGCCGAACGGGCGCTGAAATGGGCTCGCCGCAATCCCTGGCAGCTGGCAGTCGGAGCTACAGTGGCAATCGCAACCATCGGGGCGTTAATGGGTGCGGCACTATACCAGAACAAACTGGCGCGGGAGCGTGATCTGGCCTTCGAAAACTACAATCAGGCCCGCACGACAATTGAACAAATGCTCGGTGCGATCGATTCGAAATCGGTACTGGAAATCGAACAGCTGCGGGAATTGACCTGGGAACAGACGTCCTACGCCATGCAGTTGTACGAGAATCTGGCGCGTGTCGAAAACACCGTGAAATCAAAACGCGATCTGGCTGTGATTCGCATGCGGGCCGGCACAATTCTGGTCGCCGACGGAAAATACGATCAGGGTCGGTCGCTGTTGGACAGCTCGGCGCAACAGCTGCGCGAGCTGTTGGCTGACGATCCGGAAAACGATTCCATTGGTCAGGATTTAGTGGGTGCACAGATCAAAACGGCCGCCACGCTGATGGGTCAAAACCGGCATCGGGAGGCGATCGAAATACTCGAGCCGCTGGTCGCGATTGCACAACAGTTGGACGCGGGATCTCAGGATTTGCCGCCGATCATTCAGATGTCGTGGCTGTATCATAATCTCGGTAACGCCTTGGCCGGTGCAGACAATCACGAGGCCGCTGCGGAAAACTATGCCAGTGCAACGGACCTGTTGTTGAAGGGGATCGCTGTTTCACCGGATATTGACGCGCTGCAGCAATCGCTTCACGACGCGCAGATTTCCCATGGGTTATGCATGATGATGTTGCAGCGCCCCGACAAAGCCCTTGAATCTTACCTGCAGGCGATTGAGGCCTTGAAAACGATTCAGCAGAAACACCCGAATGACACTTCCGTTCGAAACTCCATCGCCGTGGCTTTTCTGAATGCGAGCATTGTGTATGCCGACCGTGGTGAACTCAACAGCTGTCTGGATGCGTGTAGCCAAGGAATTGAACAATTGACTCCGATCATGGAGCGCGATCCGGACCATTTTGGAACGAAATCGAATTTGACCATGTTGTATGGCAATCGCGCAATGTTCGGAGGGGAAAACGTGGAAACCAGCTTGAACGATTGGAAAACTGCCGTCAAGTTCTCCACAGATGATGAAACGCGGGAATATTGTCGGACCATGCTGTTCCGACAGATGATCAACGCTGGTCAGTTAGACGAATTACAGGAGCTTATGGGCAAGGTCGATCTCCAGAAACTGTCGCCAGTCAACCAGTTTCGCATGGCTGCAATTTTTGCCGTACTGGCAGCGACGGTGCATGGTGAATCTAGAACAGAAGAGGACCCTGATATCAGGAAAGGGAGTCATGTTGAAGACCTGCTCGACGAAACTGAAAAAATCATGACGCGTTTGTCTGAGGCTGATTACTTTTCGCAGCATCCCGAGGCAGATGAACACGTCAAATCAAACGACGATTTCAAGTTGTATCGAAAATGGAAGGAAAGGGGGAATTGAAGATTGAAGATTGAAGATTGAAGATTGAAGATTGAAGATTGAAGATTGAACCCGGAAAAAGAGTCCATTGTTGGCGATTTTTG
>JBGSXT010000815.1:0-14785 GCA_041751295.1 Mariniblastus sp. | reverse complement strand
ATTGTCCACAAATTTGAGATGCCTGTTTCGAGTCGACCGCCGCCGGGTTGAACAGTTTCGAAAAATGGTCCGGCAAATTTTTGCCGCTCGTTTCCCCGTTGTGATAGTCGACGTGTTGTTGGCCCGCGCCATGACAGGCTTCACAGGCGATCCCCAGCTCGCCGACCCGAGTGTCGACGGTTGCTGCCGATTCATCGTAAAAGGGCTGGCCACCGGTGCTGTGACACTGAATGCAGTTATGGTTCCAGGCACCCACCCATTTACCTGGCCGAACGGATTCAGCTGGTTGCGGCGGCATCACAAAAATGGCATCCGCCGGAACCCAGCGATTGTCGGCAATCAGGAACGCGAACGGCAACAGCGTCAAAGCGTTTCCGTGTTCGCTTTCGGCCCAGAATCTTTGTTGGTGATGCGAGCCGGTCACCATCACGACTCGCTTATTAACTGGCGCGCTGTCGACCGCGACTTCGGTCGGGTTGGCGTTGTCTGGTTCAGTCGGAGATTGGGCTAACGCTTCCACCGGCCAGTACGGATCAGGATTATCCATCTTCACCCAAAACTGACCGTCCTTGTTCGTCAAATGGTAGTCGCGTTGTTGAATCTGAAGAGTCACATCGTTGAAATCGGCCAAGATTGTTTCGGGGCCTGCCAATTGCGTCATGGTCCGATGGAAGGACGCGTGCCAGCTGTGGAATTGGTCCTCATGGCATTGTCGACATTGATCGGAACCAACATAGCCATCGCGCAGGTGCGGCACACTCTCGAGCTTCACTTCGGACATTTGAAGCGGATTACGGATCGGCGGTGCCGATTCGAAACTGGACCTGACGATCAGGCTGACGACAACAGCGGCTCCGAGAGCCAGCATTGCAAGTCCAATCATATGTCGATGTTGGGTCATTGGGATCGCTCAAAGTCCATTTGACAGGCAGGGTTAAACATCATTTTCGTTTCGCCAAATCGGCCTCCAGCAATTCAATAAATTGTTGTCCGGTTTCCGATTCGAAAATCGGGATCAATTTGTCCTGCAGCATCCGCTGGTAGTCGACCCGGTTCTTCCCCAACAGAAAACCTGTTTCCAGAGTGTCCGGCGGACGATTTTTACGCAAATCCTTGAGCAGCCAGAATCGCCCCGCGTCAATTTCAATGGCGGCATTGTCGAGGGTATTGATGGTTGCATCGGGAAAGGCATTTTCCTGCAGCAGTCCATGAATCAATACCGGCGTGTTGGCCAGCAGCGAGTCGTTGATGCCCGCTGTTAATGATAACTGATCAAACCCCTTTTTCAGCTGCCGCGGGTCCAAATGATAGTCCTCGCGCCAGCCAACCAGTCCGATGCTGGGAGTGTCCGTGTCCGTACCGCCACTGATTAACAGCGTTTGGGGAAAGACTGATTGGAATGTGGCGGCAATCATTTCAAAACATGTTTTGTTCAATTGGTGTGCGGGCAGCCATTGACAATACAGTCCGTCCGATCGAAGCGCTCGCCTGACATTCGAAAAGTGTTCCCGCGAAAACAGCCGACCCTCACCGGCACCATGCGGACGGAACAGATCTCCGACAATCAAGTCGAACTGGTCTTGCGAAGCGGCAATGAATGTCCGCCCATCTTCCACAATCAGCCTGTTTTCCGGTCGTTCAAGAAACCGCTGATTCTCGTCATTGAATTGTTCGCGGGCTGCGGAAGCAACCATCGCTGAAATTTCGATCGCGGTCACGGCTGGTGGACTTGGCAGTTTTTCCAGACCTCCCGCCGAAATTCCGGTTGCGAATCCGATGCAACAGACGTGTTGGGCAGCCGGATGCAGCAGCCATGGCAGGATCAATTGCCGTCGTTCCGGTACTGCGGCATTGGAGCTGCCCAGCAGATATTGATTGTCGATGATCATGCCTCGCGATCCGGTCGAGTCCTGAACAACCAGCAGCACTCCGTCCTGGCCAAATTGTGTCGCTTCGATTTTGTAAGGCTTCGTCGAACGGGGACTGATGTAGGGCAGCCGCGAGCTGAAAACGAATCCGACTGTCGCAAATACGGTACTGAGTACAAACAGCAGATATCCCAATCGATACGCGAAAGTCCGCGAGACCCAGGCCACCAGACCGGCAAACATCAACGCCACGACAAAAAAACCGGCGTACGTGCCGACGGTCGGAACAATGATCCAATTGCAGACTTCGCTGCCAAGTAATCCACCCAATCCATTGGCGGCCAGCAACATTCCAGCGGATTTTCCCCGCAGGTCACTCGCGGCACTGATCTTCAGCGTGGTGGGAAATACCATGCCCGCCAGAAACAGTGTGCCACCTGTCGAACTGGCGACCAGTCCGAGTACGCGAAACCAGAATGTGCCCATCGACTGTATGGTTTGGCCGTGAAGCGACGCCAAATAGCGGACGGAGATCAATTGATCCGTCAACTGATAAAGGATCAGCGGACTCAATGCGCACAACACGGCCGCTCCCGCCAAGGCCCATGCCAACAGTGCCGCGCTGTTGCTGACCACACGATTGAGAAGTACAACGGCCAGTGATGCGATACCCAAAAACAGTATGACAGAAGCCAACAGCGTACTGGTCGACTGAAAAGAAGACGGTACGACCAATCCAGCCAACCGGATGGCGAGCACTTCAAACGCCAGAATTAATGCGCCCGAGCAGAACGACAGCCACAACAATCCGGCTCGAGAGATTTTTGCTGACGTAGACTGATCAGAAACATGGCTGGGCTTTAGGAGCTGCTTTCGACGACGCTGGGCTTTCGTTGCTGACGGGTTTGAATCCGAAATCGGATTCGTGCTGGACTTGCCCACCCATCCGACCGCGCCCGCCATCAGGGCCACCGAAAGATTCACTGCCGCCACGATCCACATCGCTCCTTGGACTCCGAACCGATCAAGAACGACAGTTGTGGTCAGCCACAGCCCAACCACGCCCCCCAGAGTATTCGTCGAGTAAACCCAGATTCCGCGATTGGCCAATGAACCGCCAGTCTCGGTTATTGCATTGATGAAGAACGGAAGTGTCGTCCCCATGACCACCGCCGGTGGCAGAACAACCGCTGCCGTCAACACCAGCCTGATCAGCATTCCCGGCCATGACACCAGCAGCTGCGGTCCGATCGCCGGCCAAATCCATTCGGTCCAGATCGGCAGCAGAATCGCGGGCAGGACCAGCAAGGCAATGGCAAGTTCGGCAATCGCCAGCAGTTTCAGCGGAGAGATTTCGGACCGCGTCCAGTGGGTTGCCAACCAGCCACCCAGCGACAGACCCAGGAAAAAAAGTCCCAGCACCCGCCCGGTCACCCACGGCGTCGCTCCCAGCAAATCAATCAACCGCCTGGTCCACAGCAGTTCATGCGCCAGCGCAGCGGCTCCACTGATCGCCGCCAACACAAGGATCGCCGTAACACGATTCACACAGCAACTCCAGCATCATCGCTATCGGAAGCTCCATCGGCGATGAATTCCATGACTTTTGGCAACCCGACGTCGCTGTTACTTTACATAATCGTCGATCATTCATCAAACGCGCGCCTGAAGAATCTTCGCCGGGAAGGCCAGCCCAAGACAACTATTTGGTTCCTCCTTCAAAAAAAATTCCAAGGCTTGGACTTAGCAGACAAAACTGTCTGTGCATACTGTGTATACGACTATACACAATTGGATCACGGTTTCGCTGAACGACCCGAGTCGACTTTATTTGCAAGTCATTGAGCAAATGAAGCGAAGGGTGGCCGTTGGCGACTTGCCGCCCGGGACAGAGTTGCCCTCGATTCGGCAATTGGCGGCGGATTTGGCGGTCAGCGTAATCACGATCAAGCGGGCCTACCTGGAATTGGAAAGGGAAGGGGTCAGTGTGACCCGGCAAGGCAAGGGATCGGTATCGGTAATAGCTGACAAACCCGGCTTGCAAGCGTCGATTCAGGAAGGCGAACTTCGGGGTCACCTCGAACAGGCAGTCGATCTGGGCTTGCTGATGGGGCTATCCAAAACGGAAATGCAACGAAGGATCGCGGAAGTTCATGAAAACAAACGGAAGGGCAAATAGATGGCAGAGCTTGGTTCAAAGGCATTCGATAATGCAGCGGCGGTGTCGCTTCGCGACGTTGCCAAGGCATACAAACATTTTCGGCTGGACAATATCCAGCTTGAAATTCCCACTGGCACGGTTGCCGGTTTGATCGGGCCAAATGGAGCGGGCAAGTCGACGACGATGCGGATCATGATGGGCTTGATCAATCCCGACGCGGGGGAAGTGACCGTTCTGGGTCAACCGATGTCATCGCGCTAAGCAACCGCCAAATGGCACACTTACTATTTGTTGAACGACATTTGTTTTGATTCGAACGATTCGAATCGCCGTGCCGTTAGGCATTTTTTATTCCTTTTTGTTGGGCTCAATGATGGCTGTGATTGCCTTTGCCATGTCCTGGGTCAGCTAGCCGTAAGGGATAATGGGTTTGATTGTGCAGGCTCAAAGCCAATCCACAGGCCAGTCGGCTGGTCCCCTGACCACGATGCATCTTTGGTTTTTGTACTACCTGTTTCTGTTTTCGCTGTTGGGCGCGTTTGGCTCAAGCCTGAAGTGGATCAACTGGAGATGGCTGTTTGCTCGTCCGCGCTGGCTATTGCTGTTTCCGCTTTTGCTTGCCCCGGGAATCTGGCTGGCCGGTATTCCAATCCCCAGTCCCGAGCCGTTTGCGTCCGACATTCTGGCCGTTCATGTTTTATGGTTTGTATTACCTGACGGGTTGGCAGCTCTGCGGACCCGAATCATTGTTGCAGCGGTTGACGCCCTATGCCTGGCCGATCGTCGTGGGAAGCTTGCTGGTCTACTTTGTTTATTATGCATGGATGCCAGATTTGGATTTGGAGCAAATCAATCTTTATCAGCCTTGGCAGCCAACATGGCAGTACGCATGTCTCTGCCTGTTGACCGCTTCGCTTTCCACATCATTGACTCTGGGTTCGCTACTGGTTGGCAAGCAGTGTCTGAATATCGAACGTCCCTGTTTGAGATTTGTTGCCGATTCTTCGTATTGGACTTGCCTGATTCATCTGCCGATCGTCATTTTTCTTCAATCGCTATTGATTCCCGCGCCGATCAGCGTCTGGCTCAAGCTTTTGATCGTGATGTTCTCGACATGTCTTTTCTGCATTGCCACGTATCTCGTCTTCGTCCGCTACACCCCACTTGGCTGGCTCCTCAACGGCAAAAGCGCGTTTCCCTAGGTAAATCGAGGCTTTGCCGGTCTGAAACTGTACGGGCAGCTGTTTTTTTGCCGCCGGGCTGGAAGTATGTTACAATTTACGTGAGCTGTCTCTATTAAAGTCTGTCGCCCGATATTCCTGAAGGATCGTTATGATTTGCGTCATACAACGCAGGATCGCGCGTCGCCGACACGGATTCACGCTCGTGGAACTGCTGGTCGTGATTGCGATCATCGGCATTTTGATCGGCATGTTGTTGCCGGCGGTGCAACAGGTACGCGAGGCGGCTCGTCGGACCCATTGCATGAACCATTTGCGACAGATTGGTTTGGCGACCCTGCTGTTTCATGAAACCCATCAGGCGTTCCCGCCGGCGAGGTTGGCACCCAGCCGAAACATGCCCGATTTTATTTCCGGCGAGGATCAGGAATGTGGCGTGGGTCCTGAATCATGGATTGTGCGGATCCTGCCTTTCATTGAACAGAACAGTTTGTATGACCAATGGGATTTGAGCCTGCCGTACATCAGCCAACCCCAGGCTGCGCTTGCGACACCGATCGAAACGTTCCTATGTTCCTCGCGGCATACGATTACCAACGCGAACGCACCCGACACAGTGATTGACCAATCCGCCGGTAGCGGCTGAGGGTGAGGTGGTAACACCACTACCGTCGTCGGCGGTGCCACAGGTGATTATGCAGGAAACCATGGGGATACATCCCCAGGTTCGGTTGGGATGCCAACTGACTACTATTTCCCCGGCAACGGTACAGGTGTGATCAATACCTGTCTTGGCATTTGCGACGAGAACCGGCGGTTGACGGGCGGATGGGTCAATCGCGTTTCGATCAAGTCGATCCATGACGGAACGACCAATACATTTTTAGCAGGAGAGATGCACATTCCGATCGAGCAGCTCAATACAGTACCCTACAACGGTCCGATTTATAACGGCCAGGAACTGGTCGCACATACCCGAATAGGTGGCCCGGGTGTGCCGATACTGTCCTCCAGCGAAGAGCCAGGTTTCCTGTTCGGATTTGGCAGCTGGCATCCCGGTGTCTGCAATTTCGTATTTGGCGACAGCAATACCCGGTCCGTCAGAAATTCTGTCGATACCATCCTGCTTGGCAATTTGTGCCACCGCAACGACGGCCAGATTGCTGATTTGAATTAGAAATTCGACTGGCCACATATGATACGGTTGACTGGACATTCTTTTCGAGTTGCGGCTATCGCAACCGTCTTTCTGGCGTTGGATGGCTGCCAGTCCGAAGGCGAGCGGGTTTATCCGATCACTGGAAAAATCTCGTTTCCTGATGGATCTGCGGCGACGTTTGGAACGATTGAGTGCCGCTCAGATTCAACCGACCCGGTAATTGCGCGAGGCCGGATTGATCAGGACGGTTCATTCACTGTCAAATCGTTTGGCAATCGCAACGGACTCGTCGCCGGCGGGCATCGTATGATTATCGTACAAGTTACCGGCAGCCCGCGCGATGGCGGCTCGATCATCCATAACCACGGCCAGGAAGTGGCCACCAAGTACAGCAGTTACGATTCGACCGATTTGCGAATTCAGGTCGAACCCGGTGGTCAGAATCACTTCGAGTTCGAAGTCGATACCCGATAGCATCAA
The DNA here is from genome assembly GCA_041751295.1 of Mariniblastus sp. Lineage (GTDB taxonomy): Bacteria > Planctomycetota > Planctomycetia > Pirellulales > Pirellulaceae > Mariniblastus. The sequence continues at coordinate 7,936 of JBGSXT010000815.1, read as the reverse complement.
CAATTCCAATTATAAAAAAGGTGTTAAGTACCTTTTTTGCTCAAGTACCTTTTTTGCTTGTTTAACGCCCTGCCACAGGCGTCGGCTGTCCAGCGGCGAATGGGGCGATTTGGTTGAATACACGATTGCAGTTGAGTAAGAATATGTTTATGACGTAATTAACATTGTGCATTCGTTGCGAGGGGACATGTGATCCATGGATATCACGTCATCATGGTGATGCATGGGTTCTGGTTGCCTGGCGGTTGGGTGACCTTTCACTAGCTATTGGGCCGTCGCTATCCGGCCGTCGCCGTCGGCTCGTTAAACGACCAGTTGCATGCGCCGTCAATTTGGTCACAACCTGTTTATAACAAGCCGGTGCGGCTGACAATCACGTCGGCTTTCGCGCCACAGCCAACAATTGATCAAGCAGATCGCGGACGCCCAGCGAATTGGCTGCGAGCCTCAAATAATTTAAATCGGCCTGATCGCCGAGCATCTTGATAAGTCGGCAAACATCGTCCCACTGCCGCTCGGAGGTTTGGCCACCAAGCCGGTACCATTCCAGCTTGCTGACAATGGAATCCTCAGCCGTCGCGATGGGGACTTCCAGAGCGTTCCCCTCTCCCAGACTCTGCAAGGACGCTCGTTGCATGGCATCGATGTCGTATGGTCTTCCCCGGCTTACAAAGACGTCCACTTTGAAAGACGTTGGCATGTGAATCAGGTTGAAGCAGGACTTGCGTGCCACGGCATCTCGGACTGCTGGCTGACTGACATAATATTCGTCGCCGAGCAAATCAATGAACGGCGTAACCAGGTCAGCCGTCAGTTCGCAGACGACATCGACGTCCATGGTTGAACGAATTGCCCCGTGGAATGAGCTTGCCACACTTCCGCCGACAAAGTGTCGAATCCCGAGTCTGCGGAAACCTGTGATTACGGGAGCCAGCGCAACGACCAATTCGTTGGTCTCTTTCAACCCCCTTGCCTCGCTTTCCAAATGGCGATCTCGTCGGCCAGCTCCTTACCGTAAGCGTGTTCAAGAAAACGCATCTGCAATCCATTGTCGTCTAGACCAGGATTCCGCCGCCGGATAGCTTCGATGGCCATCTGTCGAACCTGACTGGACAACGCGCACGCTTTGCGAAAGCGTTGCAGCGGGCTCAATTTACGAATCGCTTCGAACTGGACTTCGTCGGCATCAGTCGAGGTATCGGAAATGTAGAGTTGCGAAACCATGGTCGCGATTATACGCGACTGGAGCTAAACCTGCGACGCCGTTGCCGCTGGCTTGCGCATTGGCCAATGCAGTTGCCTCGAATACTCGTTTGACGCCCAGTCGCGGGCGCCGGCAGCCCTACGAGTCAGTCCTGTCAACAAGCCGCCGCCTTTGGCGCTACGTTAAACGCCCAGCCGCAGGCGCAGGCGGACAGTCCGATACAGTTGAAAACCAGCCGTCGCCGTTGGTTCGGCGTTAAACGTTAGACGAGGTCAGTGATTTCATTTGTGTTTTGACCGGGCAATTGCTAATATGGCGACTTGGTTCTGCGATGCTTTCCATTCAAGATTGAGGGAAAATCGTGACAGACAACAACGGTTATTATTCAGACGATTCATCTTGCACGTCCAATTCATTGCTGGAGCGGGCGAAAAGAAACGACAGTGACGCCTGGCAGGTGCTTGTTGAGCTATACGCGCCGTTGGTCTATGTCCGCTGCCGACATTTCTGGCATCTTTCCGCGCCGGCGGCGGAGGATCTTGGCCAGGAAGTGTTCACGGCTGTCGCCCGAAAATTGCAACATTTTCAGCGCCAGCGGCCGGGTTCGTTTCGAAAATGGCTGCGGACGATCACTGACAACAAATGCAAGGATCTCTTATCGAAAACCCCCCTCGCCACGGCGACCGGCGGGAGCGCGGCGTTGAGGGCAATCGAAAATCTACGCGAACAGTCGGATTTAAGTGACTTTCACGACGCCAATATCAACGAAGACGCCATCTTAATGAAGCAGGCGCTGAAGGCTGTCGCAAATGAATTTTCGGATCGCGACCTGAAAATCTTCTGGAGCATCGCGGTCGACGAGCGGTGCCGCAATGACATCGCGACAGAATGGCAAGTGACAGATAATGTTGTTTACCTGGTGTACTCGCGGATTCGCAAGCGGCTGCACGACATTTTTCAAGAACTGTTGGATCTTGACGTTGCTGGTGAATCCGCGTGACCGGGGCGATGTTTGGAGAAAGATTGGCCCTTATCATCGGATCCGAACAATCTTTTGGCAGAAGTTAGAAAGTTTCGAAGATTGATTTCTGGCCGAAACATGCATTGGTCTCCAACAAGTGATGGCCCGTTGGGAGTTGGGAAACAATGGCCGATATCCCTCGCATGACAGACGTTGACCTGCTGCTCAACGAAGCGGAGTACCAACGTTTGCTGAGTTACGGCAAACAGATCGTCGAATCAGGCGATTCACTGGACCCCTTTAAATCCTACGACCCGCCAGGCGAAGCGGGATTGAACCCCGACGCGTCCCAGTTGCATCAATCCTCGCCGTTCGGCTCCGCCAAGTCTCAATTCATCGGCCCCCACAAGTTGCTGCAAAAACAGGGCGAAGGAGGGATGGGAGAAGTCTGGATTGCCGAGCAGACCGAGCCGGTCAAACGCCGCCTACGTTGATGAGTATCGGCAATCTGGCTGAGGCATACCGATCCGCCGCTGAGCCGGACAAAGCGTTGCCGCTGTTTGAGCAGACCGCTAAGGGAATTGAGAAGGCTCGGTTTCGACACCAGTTCGCAAAATGAATAATTCTGGACACGATCGCTGTGTGCGAACAGGCTAAAAACTACGAGGCCGCTGATTTCTCCTATTCGAATTCTCCTCTTCGAATTCTCCTCTTCGACTCAGGTTATTCATTGCAATCCGTGAATACCAACGTCGCGAAGGCGTACGCTGGACTCGTGATCCGTCATTTTTTTCATGACAGATTCAATCGTTATTATTGATGAAGAATCGTTTAATTCACCAAATTCTGAACAGCAACCGTAGGCTCGTCTGGGTGCATTGGTTCACTACTATTTCCCATTCATATATTCGAGAACATCGATGAAGACAAGAACCTTTTTGACAGAGCTGATGAATATGTTCACATTGCCGCTGGCAGCAAACGCTGACGTTGTTTTGGGGTTTCCGGGAATTGGGAGTACGCAATCGCTGCCTGGAGGCGTGACGACGTTATTTTCCGGTACTGCTACCGATGAAATCATCGCCGGTGTACAGCTGGATTTAATCGGTGCCAGGCACGATTGGGTAGGTGACCTGCAAATCACATTGCGTCATGGCTCGAGTGAAGTCATCGTGATGGGACTTCGTGAGAGTCTGTTTTTCAACGGCACCAATACGCAGCCAGGCAATGCCGGAGCAGGTCCGATGGGATCCAGTGCTCTTTTGGGCGGTGCAGTGCCTCGAAATTATATCTTTCGAGACGGCGGAGCCAATTTCGACACGATTGCAACTTCGCTTACAGGTGGAGGTACGATCCCGGACGGATTGATTTATGCGCCGACAGCTCAAAATGCTGGCGACCCGAATATTGGATCGATTCAAAGTTTTATGGGCACGTTTGGTGGCCAGTCAACGGCGGGTACCTGGAACATTACGGTCGCTGATACATTTCTTGGCGCCCACAACGGATCGTTCAGCGAATTTCGCCTGAGGCTCACGTCGACTGCCATTCCTGAGCCTGGAAGCGTCGGAGTATTGGTCGTAGGCATGTTAACGTTGGCAGGTACGGCCCGTCGCCGTCGCGCGCATTGATCGTTGCCAGTGCCGTTTCAATTGATTCGCGGAGCCAATTTTGCCAGTACCGCAACCAGTATGTCCTGGGTGGCTGCCCGCGATGATATCCAGTCGGAAACGTATTCCAGTTTAGACTCCAAAGTAGTCGTTGATGAATTGTTTGCGATCGCCGTTGTGTTTGACGTACTGCAACAGGGTGTAAAGCTTCTGCTGGTCACGCTGCAACTTGGTCTGTGTCTGTATCGGATCGTTCAGCGGATTGGGCAATTCGGAGATCAATTCGATATTCAATGGGTCCAGCGAACCGGAAATTACTTCCCAGCGTTTCAGTATGGACAAGGCCGTTTCCAACCGCCGATCGTATTTCTGTTTGTGATGCAGTCGCTCGCGTAACCATTCCAGTCCAAATGCGTTTACTTGTTCCAGGTCACTGGTGAGTAAATCGAATACTCTTCGATAATAACCAGCGTCAGGGTTGCTCCAGCGCAGAAATTCCATTTGCGTGGCCAGATCCCGCTCGTCGTACATCAACAGACAGTCTGCGGGAAATCCGTCTCGGCCGGCTCGTCCGATTTCCTGGTAATACGATTCGAGGGTCCCCGGCAGTTCGGCGTGCAGCACGAAACGGATGTCTTCTTTGTCGATCCCCATCCCAAAGGCATTCGTCGCTAGAACCAAGTCTCCCGATCCGTTCATGAATTGGTCCTGCAACCGTTTGCGACGTTCCCGCTCCAGCTCACCGTGATAAATCAAGTGGTCAACGCCCTGTTGGGTTAACAGGTCACTGAACTGCATCAACGATTTGATCAGTGTGAAATAGACAATGCCACTGCCCGACTGGCTACGGCGGATGGCAGTTATCCGCTCCAATTTCGCATCGTCGTCCCAGACCTGAACAACGTCTAAAACAAGATTGGGCCGATCAATCCCCTGATGGTACAGCTCGACTTCGGACTGCGACAGTCCGAGTTGACGGACGATGTCAATCTGAACATCTGGCGTGGCGGTAGCCGTCAATGCGATCGTGACTGGAAATCCCAGCATCTCGCGAATCAGGCCGACGCGGGTGTAGTCGGGTCGAAAGTCATGCCCCCATTCACTGATGCAGTGCGCTTCGTCGACGGCCAGCAATTTCACCGCCCGTTTTTGAATCACGTCCAGAAAATCCGGTTTGCGGAATCGCTCGGGCGTCACGTACAAAATGGCATAACAGCCGGATGCGATAGAATCGTAGCGGTGGTTGCGTTCCGGGCGGGTCAGCGATGAATTCACGAAAGTGGCGTCGACCCCTTTTTGCCGAAGCGCATCGACTTGGTCTTTCATCAGGGCGACCAGCGGCGAGAGGACCAGCGTCAAAGCGTTTTCACATCCCGGATTATTCGAACGTGCAATCGCAATTGCAGGTATCTGGTAGCAGAGACTCTTCCCCATTCCCGTGGGCATGATGACCAGTGAATGACGGCCGGCAGCGATGGCCCGAATGACCGTCGACTGCAAACCGCGAAACTGTCGATGTTCGAAAACGTCATTCAGAATCTGCTCGGATTGGCCCAACTCAAACAACATCGGCGTTCCATTATTCCCATCAAGTCATCCGCCAGAATATTAGGCGAGTGGCAGAAAAAAATATACCGGCAGAACGAATTGCCAATTCGTTCTCAAGAGTTAACTATCCAACACTTCCGCAACTGGCTGAATCGAGTATTTGTTGATTACTGGCAAAAAAGCCGTAAGCGATCTTCGTGGCCAACGTCGATGACTGTATTCTGGCACCCAGCCAGATCGAATTCGAACACTCTGATTTGACCGATGACAACACAAGATGATCCTGATTACACGGACGTTTCGACTGGAAACATGCCGTCGCGCGGTTCGGAACGGGTGAAGATTCTGACATTTGCGATTTTAGCGATTGCGGTCGCTGTCACTGGCTATCTGTTTCGAAATTCACTGTCTTTGGAGAGTCTGGCCCAACAGGAAACAGTGCTGCGGAACTGGCGGGAAACGAATCCGGTTCTGGTTTTTGCCTTGGCGATTCTGCTTTATGTTGCGGTCGCCGGTTTGGCAATTCCCGGCGCGGCTGCCCTGAGTCTGGTGTATGGCTGGTATTTCGGGTTTTGGCCAGCGTTGATTGTTGTCAGTTTTTCGTCGACGATCGGTGCGACGATTTCATTTCTGGTCAGCCGGTTTCTGTTGCGAGATTCGATCCAGAGCCGATTTGGCCAGCGATTGCAAGCGTTCAACGAAAATTTGGAAAAAGAGGGACTGTTCTACCTGTTTACGTTGCGGCTGATTCCGGCCTTTCCGTTTTTCATGATCAATCTTGTGATGGGCCTGACTCCGATTAAGACCTGGACGTTCTGGTGGGTCAGCCAAATCGGCATGTTGCCAGGTACGGCGGTTTTTGTCTGGGCCGGCTCTGCGGTACCCAGTCTTCAGGTATTGGCGGAACAAGGCGTATCGGGAATCCTCAATTGGAAGATCATCGTCGCATTTGCATTGTTAGGCGTATTTCCGCTGGTCGTCAAAAAGTTGATGGCTTGGACCCGCTCCAGCGATGCGAATGCCAACACGAAAGAAGCCACATAAAGCATGTCCACGCCTCTGATTCAATTGACTCCATATGATGAATTCAACATCGCGCTGGAGAAGCATGTTCATCCTCGTGACTGGGTGAATCCAAAGCCGGATCGGCCATATTCGCTGGTCGTCATCGGTGCCGGAACGGCAGGGTTGGTTTCGGCTGCTGTGGCGGCCGGATTGGGCGCTCGAGTCGCGCTGATCGAACGGGAGTTGATGGGGGGAGATTGTTTGAACGTCGGCTGCGTACCGTCCAAAGGAATCATCAGCTCCGCACGGGTCGCGGCCACGGTTCGCCACGCCGGGGAATTCGGAATTGAATCGACTGGTGAGGTCAGCTTTAATTTTACAGCTGCAATGCAGCGCATGCGACGTTTGCGGGCCCACATCAGTCCTGCGGATTCGGCGGCCAGGTTTAAAGAGAAGGGGGTGGATGTTTTTTTTGGGAACGCTCGCTTCATCGACAACTCAACGATCGAAATTGATCAACATGGCAATCACCAGTCGATCCATTTCAAGAAAGCAGTGATCGCGACGGGAGCCCGCGCGGCCGCACCGCCAATAGCCGGTCTGGACTCCGTAAAATATTTGACCAATGAGTCGATATTTTCGCTAACGGAATTGCCGTCAAAGTTGGGTGTTATTGGCGGCGGTCCGATCGGAGCCGAGCTGGCGCAGTCGTTTGCTCGATTTGGCAGCCATGTGACCCTGATCGAAATGGGTGACCATATTCTTTCGCGCGAGGACCACGATGCGGCCCGCATCGTTCAACAGCAGTTAATCGCTGACGGGGTGGAAGTGGTTTGCAACAGCCGGAATCTGAGCGTCTGTGCAGCTGATCATGGAATTCGTTTGACGGGACAACAGGGAAGCGAATCGTATGACATCGTGGTTGATCAGTTGCTGGTTGCCGTCGGGCGTGCTCCCAATACAGATGGCTTGAATCTGGACGGCGTTGGCGTCGAATTTGATAAACAGGGTGTCAAAATCAACGACTTTCTGCAAACGACCAACAAACGGATTTATGCAGCCGGCGACATTTGCTCGCCTTTCAAATTCACGCACGCCGCCGACTTCATGGCTCGCTACGTTGTGCAGAACGCATTGTTCAGCGTCGGACCGTTTGGTCGTAGAAAACACATGGACCTGATCATTCCCTGGGCAACCTATACATCACCGGAAATTGCCCATGTTGGCATGTATGAACATGAAGCTGCCGAGAAGGGGATGCAGATAGATACCTACATTCAGAAATTTGAAGATGTCGATCGGGCAATTCTGGAAGGTACCACGGAAGGTTTCGTAAAAGTCCATGTGAAACAGGGCACGGATCGGATCGTCGGCGCCACCATCGTTGCCGAAAACGCAGGCGATATGATTTCCGAGATCACGCTGGCGATCAAAAACGGAATCGGACTGTCAAAAATTGGCAGCACGATTCATCCCTATCCAACGCAGGCCGAAGCGATTCGCAAACTGGGAGATCAGTACGGTCGAACTCGATTGACTCCACTGGCTGCCAGGATTCTCAAATTGCTGATGCGATTCAACGTCGGGTCATGATTTGGCCTGGCACCA
>JBGSXT010000814.1:0-5693 GCA_041751295.1 Mariniblastus sp. | reverse complement strand
GACCGCCTATCCCGATAATGCAGCCTCGAACTCCGCGCACTCGGCACCCGTTGCCACGTCAACAATCGCAGGCAAGTTCAACACAAGAGAATTGCGCTGACTTGTCGCATGGCCGTGCCAGCCGCAATGGTGATCACTGCGGCTGATACGGACTCATTTGCACTTCACTAAAAGACAATCACGATCAGGTCAATTAACGCATTGATGTTGGTGTCGACGTTCGCGCTATCGACGATATCGTTGGCATCAACCTCGAATTCCACCGACTTCAGGACGGGGGGTAAAACAAATGTCGTGTATTCTGATCCGACGCAATCTATTCCGGCATTGCCATTCAAGTTTAACGCAGCCAGGGTCGAATCGAAAACTGCCACACCGTCGTTATCGCTTCCCATTTTGAGATTTACCTTGTCGAAGAACGTACTGTCGAACGCCAAGACGTAATCGAGTCCTTTTCCAGTCGCAACATCAACTTGTCCATTGAATTCCGAGTCGTCATCGCTTTCCACAAGGTCGTTTCCGTTCCCCGTAGCTATTTTGACTCGCCCTTCATATTCGCCGTTAATGATTCCAATGGCATCGTTTCCATTCTTGGTAGTGATATCGGTTTTGCCAACAACTTTGACACACACCAAAGCGATCAGGACAGTATTACTGCCTGTTGCCGTGATCTTTAAATTGCCGGGAACAACCAACGGAGATGGTCCCGTACAAAATACCGCGAGACTTTTTGTGCCGGACTTCATGTCGATACGGAGATTCTGGTTAAAACCTCCAATGGTCAGGGCAGCTTGGCCGTTAAAGGTCGTCCCATCGAGACTATCGAAGACAAGATCGCCCATCATATTCGTTGTCAACAATACCGATTGTTCGGTGTTGTTTTGTCCGGTTACTTTCACGCTTCCATTATTGACAGCGACAGTTACATCACCGCTCGCCCAGGCTTGCCCGGCCATTGTCGCTACCAACGCCATCGCGGCAAAGATTCTTCTACGCTTCATAACTATCTCCAATTCAACAAGTTGCTAAGTCAAGAACTGTAACGTCTCTAAATTGTGCAAATTTTGTTCTTCCATGCGAGTTGGCATGCCGTATAAGCACAACAAAAATTGCAAAATAAGCCAGTTTGCAATAAGCCAGTTTGCGGAACTGCTGTAACGACCAAAACAGCGACAGGTCTGATCTTGCACCGAACGAATCGCCGGAACGGCCGTTATTCAGACGTGGCGCCGTTCAGACGTGGCCCCGTTTCGCGTGATTGGATGACCTGCGTTGATATTGAGCTGATCCGGCCTCGCACCAAAATGAATTCGGTGAGGGCCAGATGTTCAATTTTGGGTACCCAGATGATTGTCGGAATACCCGCTCCTCACCGAAATCCTTTCGTGGGAAGCAATGATTTGTCTACCAAACTGTGGTTCCAGTCAAAAACTACTCGTCGCTGGCCCGATACCAGCGGGCCAGGTCGGGTTGGAAATTGCAAAGCTCATTTTCCTTGAAATAGAGGGCAATTTCGCGGGCGGCGGCTTCGGGGCCGTCGGATGCGTGGACCAGGTTCATTTGGCGGCTGCTGGAGTAGTCGCCGCGGATGGTTCCGGGAGCGGCCTTCAAGCCGCTGGTCGCGCCCAGCATATCACGCACCACGCCAATGGCTTCCAGCCCTTCCAACACGATCGCCACAACGGGTGCACCGGTGATGAACGCTTCCAGACTGGGGTAGAACGGCTTTTTGACATGTTCGGCGTAATGTCTCTGTGCCAATTCCGGGGTTACATGCATTAATTTCATGGCGATGATGGACAGTGCTTTGTCTTCGAATCGAGTGACGATTCGCCCGATCAGACGGCGTTGGACAGCGTCCGGTTTGAGCAAAATCAGAGTTCTTTCCATTTGAATTTCGTCCTGGTCTATCAAGTGTTCACGGTTTGGATATTATTTGAAGGGTTCGGATTCTAGCAGAGTTTTTCCTCTTTCGAAATTGGCGAAAATTTGCCAAACTATCGGTTGGTTTGAGGATTTTGCAGCGACTATTGCTTGGGGGCAATGTGGGTTATGGTCGAGGCTCAAGATGCCAGTCAGGAAAGGCGTCGATCTTCACACGATTACGAAGAATAGACGCTGAACGCATTGTTCAACTCTGAAATCCGGGCATTTCCAGAAATCAAAACAACAAGTATCGCCCGCTCTCGAGATTTTTAATGATCAGCCCTTCGATCGATCAATTTCCCCATACAGGCAAACCTGAACAGTCCGTGTCTGGTGTGACGGTACGACTGGCCGGCGACAGTGGTGATGGCATGCAGTTGTTGGGAACGCAGCTGACCAATACATCGGCACTGTCCGGCAACGACGTCGCGACATATCCGGATTTTCCCGCTGAAATTCGTGCACCGCGGGGGACACGGGCTGGCGTCAGCGGATTTCAGGTCCAATTTTCGGCGGAAGAAATTTTCACGCCTGGTGACGGACTGGATGCACTCGTTTGCATGAATCCGGCGGCCTTGATCACCAACATCGAGGATTTGAAAGATGCTGGCATCTTGGTCGTCAATTCCGACAGCTTCGACGCCAAGGATTTAAAGCTGGCGCGAATGGATTCCAATCCGCTGGACAACGGGTCGCTGCAGAAGTACCGACTGATTAAGGTGCCAATGACTTCGTTGACCCGCACAGCGGTCGAAGAGACTGGAATCTCAGTGAAACTTGCAGATCAATGCAAGAACTTCTTTGCGATGGGATTGGTGTTCTGGCTGTTCGGCCGCGATGTTCAGCCCACATTGAATTTCATCGCAGCCAAATTTAAGAACAAACCGGACATCGCCAAAGCCAACCGCCTGGCACTGAATGCAGGTTGGAATTTCGGCGAAACGACTGAACATTTTGCCTCGACGTATCAGGTCCCACCGGCTGAACTAGAGCCGGGAAAATATCGAAACATCATGGGGAACCAGGCGCTGGCCTGGGGCTTGATCTCGGCCGCCAAATTGAGTGGCAAGAGTCTGTTTTTGGGCTCGTATCCGATCACGCCGGCCAGCGACGTGTTGCACGAATTGAGCCGATACAAACATTTTGGGGTCAGGACGTTTCAGGCAGAAGATGAAATCGCTGCCGTGTGTTCCGTGATTGGCGCTGCATTTGGCGGCTGCATGGGTGTGACGGCCAGCAGCGGGCCGGGAATTGCGCTTAAGGGAGAGGGGATCGGTTTGGGTGTGATGCTGGAATTGCCATTCATCGTGATCGATGTCCAGCGCGGCGGTCCCAGCACGGGCTTGCCGACGAAAACGGAACAGTCTGATCTGTTGATGGTCCGGTATGGCCGCAACGGTGAATCGCCGATGCCAATCATCGCTGCGCGAAGTCCCAGCGATTGTTTTTACGCGGCGATCGATGCTTGGCGAATCGCTACCCAATTCATGACTCCAGTTTTTATTCTGTCCGACGGCTACATCGCCAATGGAGCTGAACCATGGAAAATCCCGATCGAGTCCGAATTGAAGCCGATCGAGGTTGCCCATCCCAGCGGCTTTGTCACTAACGGGAAGCCGTTTATGCCTTATAGCCGAAACCAGGACTTCGCTCGGCCGTGGGCACTGCCAGGCACAGCGGGTCTGATGCATCGGATTGGCGGACTGGAAAAACAGGATGTCACGGGTGAAGTCTGTTACGAACCCGACAATCATCAACATATGGTCGAAACGCGAGCAGCCAAAGTTGCCAAAGTCGCGCAGTATATTGACCCGCTGACGTTTGACGGGCCGGCCGGCGGCTTGTTGGTATTGAGCTGGGGCGGTACTTACGGTTCGTGCAGAACGGCAGTTCAAAATTGTCAGCAGGATGGAGTCAAAGTGGCGCACACCCATTTGCGCTGGTTGAATCCGTTCCCGGCGAATTTGGCAGAACTGTTGAAAAAATTCAAACAGATACTGATTCCGGAACTCAATACCGGGCAATTGCGATTGCTAATCAATGCTGAATTCAACGCCACAGCACTCGGTTTGAATAAGATCAAGGGGAAGCCGTTCCGCGTCAGCGAAATTGTCGAGAAGATAAAGTCGATCACCTGAGAAAAACTGCTGGATCAAATGAGCACCGAATTACCCGTATTGATGCCCGCTGATTTTGCCTCGGACCAGGACATCCGTTGGTGCCCAGGCTGTGGGGATTACTCGATTCTGGCACAAATGAAAAAAGTGCTCCCCGATCTGGGTGTCGAACCCAAAGACACGGTTTTCATTTCGGGCATTGGCTGTTCAAGCCGCTTTCCGTACTACATGAATACGTACGGGATTCACAGCATTCACGGCCGAGCGCCAGCGTTTGCGACCGGATTGAAATCGTCCCGGCCGGACTTGAGCGTCTGGGTCATTACGGGCGATGGAGACGCTCTGAGCATCGGTGGCAATCATTTTCTGCATGTGCTCCGCCGCAATCCGGATATCAATGTCATCCTGTTCAACAACCGAATTTATGGCTTGACGAAAGGCCAATACTCGCCAACATCGCTGGTTGGCCATGTTTCCAAAAGCACACCCGCCGGATCGATCGATCATCCGCTGAATCCGATTTCAGTGGCATTGGCATCGGAAGCAACGTTTGTCGCCCGCAGCATCGATGTCAGCGCGAAGCACTTGATGGCGACATTGGCTCGGGCTGCCCATCATCGCGGCACGTCGTTCGTGGAAGTCTACCAGAACTGCAACGTCTTCAATGACGGTGCTTGGGACTACATGAAGGACAAGGACGTGAAAGACGATAATTCGTTGATTCTGGAACACGGTAAACCGATGATTTTCGGCAACGGAAAAAAAGGAATCCGGCTCAACGGCTGGAGTCCGGAAGTCGTCGAACTGGACGGCAGCATTGCTCACGATGACCTGCTGTTCCACGATGAAACCGCTGACAATCCGCAGTTGGCGTTTATGCTGAGCCGGATGCATTATCCGGATTTTCCGGAACCGCTGGGTGTTTTCCGCTGTGTGGAGCGAACCACGTACGATGCGGCGTTGAATTCGCAGATCGATGACGCTATCGCGAAGAAAGGTCGTGGCAGTCTCGACCAGTTGTTCCAAAGCGGTGAAACCTGGACCGTCAAATAATTGTAATTCAGCAGATTGAATCCAACCCGATCGCCATCACGGATGACAAAGTCAGGATTATGAAGCGAAAATTGCGGATGGGAATGGTCGGCGGCGGCAGCGGTGCGTTTATCGGTGCAGTACATCGCATGGCGGCGGCACTCGATGGAAAAATTGAGTTGGTGGCAGGAGCTTTCTCGTCGGATCCGCAAACGGCGCGACAATCCGGTCAGGAATTGCTGCTCGGACCGGGTCGGGTTTATGACAGCTACCAGCGGATGGCGGAAATGGAAGCAGCCTTACCGCAAGATCAACGGATCGATTTCGTATCGATCGTGACTCCGAATAGCTTGCACTTTGATGTCGCAAAGACGTTTCTCGAATCCGGGTTCCATGTCATTTGTGACAAGCCGCTGGCCCATTCGCTGGAGCAGGCAAAACAGCTGGCAGAGATTGTCAGTCGAACGGGACTGATTTTCGGTTTGACGCACAACTACACGGGCTACCCGATGGTCAAAGAAGCGAAATCGTTGGTCGCAGCGGGAAAATTGGGTGAAATCATCAAGATTGTCGTCGAGTATCCACAAGGCTATGCGACGCAGGCGCTTGAACCATCGG
>JBGSXT010000813.1:0-4763 GCA_041751295.1 Mariniblastus sp. | reverse complement strand
CGAGCGACGAATCCAGCAATTGCATCGTGGCTATGCGTCAGGGACTGTCAAACTGTTGATCGTCTTTGAGAATCCGCGAGCGATTTTTCGCATTCGGGAAATTGCTGCCGCCCTGTCACCCTGGTTCGTCGGCGGCAGTCTCGGTTGGCACGATTTTTTGGCATCTACAGCCAGGCTTTTCAGGGAAGCTTCGCAATATCGTATTCCAGTCAAAGCTGATCCAAATATCGTCATCAATCATATCCGCGAGTCGCATCGGATTCTGGTCGAGGCGCTGCAGCCGATTGGGGCGATGGCAATTGGCGGGATGTATGGCGTTTTGAGTGAAGAAGGAAATCGACAATCGCACGAAGTTTCGATCATCGGTTTCATCAAAGATGTGGTGACACAACTGCGTCGCGGACTCGATGGATTCTGGGTTGCCCATCCGGAATTCGTCCGACCGGGCCTGGCGTTGGTCGAGGCATTCCGGCGCCTGGAAAACGACACGGCTGACCCGTCGCTTCAAGACTTGATCGCCGCGCTGATCGGCGATCCCGTCGAACGCGATTTGTTAATCAAGTTCGTAAATAACCCGGATGTTCCGGGTATCGCCCACGATGATCCCCGTTACGAGCGTGCGGTCCTTGCCGCCACGCTGGGGGAGTCGCGTGTCATTGCCAACGACGACCCGGCTGAAATTCGGTACAACGTTTTTCAAGCACTCCAATACCTTGCTGATTGGTTGTCCGGTAACGGCTGTGTGGCACTGCCTGCGACAATGAAGACCTCGACCGGCCAGGATGTTTTTGTCAGGATCATGGATGACCTCGCAACCACCGAAAGGTCGCGTTGGGAAATCTGGGCTGAAATTCGGCATCAGCGGTTTTCAATCGTAGAATTCGAAAAAATTCTGCAGGAGGAAATGAATTTTATTCGCAACGGCGTCACGACCGAAACCAAAAGGATTCAGGTCCGTTACGAAGGAAAAGCAAAACGTTGGTATCCGATCGCTGAAAAACTGCTTCGGCAACTGGTGACTGATCGGAACCCGGTCGAATTTGCCTCACAGTTGCTGTTGCCCTTCACATTCGACCTGATTCGCCAGTGCGATGATCCATGGCGGTCGGCGGTCGAGCTTTGCCCACGGAAGTATCGTCAGTGATACTCAATTTCGCGCCAATTCCCCAAGACACAGCACACACCAGGAAAGCGAGTTTTCAATGTGCCAACTAATTAATTTGTCGGCAATTGGGCCCGGTTCGAAATGACATCGACATCTGTATCGCTGTTGCCTGCATCAGTTTCGGATTCCCGGCGAATTCCGGCAATCACCAGTCCCACTAAATTCCAGCCAATGACAATCATTGACAACAACGCGCCAAGACAACCCACCCACAGAAATGCTGTGCCATAGCCGGAAGTCGGCGAATGACCGGAATACAGAATCACACTATTGCCAAAATCCAGGCTGAGGTAATTTTCGGCCAATCGATTGTACGTGCGGTTATCCAGTTTTTGTGACCAGTACCAATACTCTGCTGTCAATTCCGGTTGACGAATCTTTTCAAACAATTGGGTCTCATTGGTAACATCGGCCAACGAGACAATAACCGCACGGTAGTTGCTGTCAAGCCGTTCGAAATGAGAGGGAAAAAGTGGCACAAACACGCGATCCCATTGGCCGTCGTTGTCATCGTCGTAGCTGACATATTGATTGCCTGCCTTGAATTTGGTGAGTGACAATTCTTTCAAGTCCGTCGGTACACTTTCCAGCAGAGAATTGCATTCAATGGTCGGAGAATCCTTCGCGACCGAGCCGGCGGAATGGGTGGCCAGAAATCCAATGTACGCCAGCAAAGCGCATACGACTCCCGCGCAGACGCTAAGCAGTATGATGACCAGGCGGTTCATTGGCGGGAAAGGCAATCGAAACTGTGCAAAGACAACGGGAAATTTTAGGTTTTGCCGACGAGAATGCCAAATTCAACGCGAAAAAACTGCACTGGCTGCCTGACAGAATTGTTGGTTATGACGATGGATTCGAATGCGCCGCGAATGACAGCATCACGGCACGTCTGAATTGGTCGATCGTGCGTTTTGCAGCGCGGCCTGCAGTTCCGATTCCAACGAGCCATCAATTCGGGTGTTCACGGTTGCCAACAGCTGCTGAAAAATGTCTGAGATTCGCTCACGTTCGCGTTGATTCAACGTGGAATTTTTCAAGCGCGATTCCTCATTGGCCAATCGTATTTTTAAATCCTGAGGGGATTCCAGCCGTTGAAACAGCTGGTACAGAGTTTTGGCTTCGTCAACTTCCTGCTTTTTGATCGCCATCTTGATTCGCGATTGGAACAGTTCCCGTTGTGCGACCAGATTCAAAATCTCGATCTGAAAGCCTTGAGCTATCCCCTCGGCATTCAGTCGCGCTTCATCGTCTGGAACTCCAGTTACAACCTGCTCGTATAATCCGGGAATGATGGGCAACTTCATCAGCGCCCGACTCCCCCGTTTCACATAGATCAATCGAATCCCGTCTTCGGACGGCGGCACTTCAATCATGCCGCGCCAATCGGTCAGTCCGAGGAATTCCGAGTCATCATCCGAAGTTGCGGTCGGAGATCTTGAAAATATTTCGTAACCAGCCAACGGATTTTCGAGATCATCAAGGGAAACCAGTTTTAACTGAGTCGGCAATTCCGGGGGACGAATGACCAACGCCAATTTCTGCGCACGCTTGCTGCTGCGCCCTCCCAGGGCAGACCGCTGTCGCGAATGGATCTCACAGACCAACCGTGAACCGTTCTGGTCCTGAACAGTCAAAAACGTGAAGGGAATGGGTTCCAATTGTGCCAGATCACCATTGCGATCAACCTTGCGAATGATCGGCAGAAATCGGTCGTCAGCACGGACCCAGACCGGCGAGTTTTCGATTGCCGAGATTGATCCATCGTGAATATCGCTTTGGATGCAAGCGTTGATCGCCCTGGCCCGAACAAAAACTTCGCCCTCGTCGGAAACGCGATCGATTCGGGCCAACGGCATAAATACTCGTTTAATGGCCTCATACACATTGGCCGCCAGGTCGACACTTTGGGGACTGCGCCGATCCAGCAACGCACCCCATTGTCCTGTTTGCACATCAAATTCACGAACTCGATATCGAATTGCCCCATCCTGATGAGCCAGGCTAACCGCAATCAATTTGTCAAATCCGGCCAATTCTTCTGCTTCCGCCAGACCCTCGACTGCGGTTCGATCGTTGGTAAACGCCAGAAGTCGACTTCGCCATCCGCCAGGAGCGGACTTTACCGTAACATTCCAGGCGCTGGGATCGGACAACTCAGCTCGCCGGGCAATCTGCTTTTCCAATTGTGAAAGCGTTGCGGCGATATCTGGCGGGTTGTCACTGCAGACCCAGACCAATATCTGGTAGGGACGGGACTCCCAAGGTTGTATCAAGGTTGCTTTGGTATCGAGGTCTCCATCAATGGCAGTCGGCTGAATTAAAACTGCGATCAACTGCATGTACGACGCCAACAGCCATCGTATCCACGATCCGCTCGGAATTCTCCAATCCTGACTAGGCAATACTCGCAATTAATTCCCTTCCGTCGTGGGTACGATTCGCCAGCGGCCAACATTTTGATACAGATGGACCAGGTCGCGACCGATGCCTTTCACATTTGTGCGATACGCAAATTGTTCGCGGGTTTGCCACAATGGAATGATTGAAACATCATTCACCAGTTGTCGATGCAGACTTCGCAGGATTTGTCCCGCCTGCTGCCAACCGCTGGCGTTTCCTAGCTGCTGCATGTTTTGCCGGGCAGACGCACTGATTTCCCGGACGATTCCGTTCCGGCCAAACAGTTGTTCAGCATCAGTCAACGGTTCCTGCATCGTTATCTGGTAATACAGGAAGTCCCATTCGTTGTCAGGCGGCACAACCACGCCTTCATCCAATCTTCGCAGCACCGTTTTGATTCCAATTGCGCCCCACATCTGTTGAATATTGGCACAGGCCAGTTCCGACAGCTGGTCAGCGGTATGGGCCAGCACAATCGTCGGGAATTCAACTTGCGGGTCCTTGACCCCCTCTTTGATCAGCGAGTTGATCCGGCTTTCGAAAATGACACGGGTTAGAACCATGCCCAGCAAATCGTTGAACGGCTGCGGCGTAACACTCAGATTGTAGCCGTATGAAACCTGGTCGTTCTCTTCCGTGCCGATCGGAAATGGTCCGCTAATGACTTCGCAACCATCGATCTCCCGTCCGCCGCAGATGATTTCGTGCAGGATCAATTCCCGGTTGATTCCCTGTTTCAGGCCGTTACGAAAACTGCGGTCCCGTGTAAAGTCGTTTCGATTGTTGGGTATCAGCATGTGAACCGTCGGTACAATATACGATCCGATTCCAATCGAGGCATTTTCTTCCAGGCGATATAGATCAGCGAGTTGAACTCGATCGATAACGTCGACCTCACCGGCAATCAGCGCGGTCGCCGCCTCGGATGCCGTCTGAAAATGCCACTCGATAATTTGTGGATGCTGGGCTTCGGCGAGGTTTGGGTAGGCAGGATTCCGGCTGAATACCGCCACCTGTCCGTTCTTGTTCGTCATCGTGTACGGACCGTTGGCAGCTTGAGAATGATCCACTGAATCGTAAGGGAATTGAAACAGGGCTTCGGGACGAACAACAGCTGTTTTCAGTCGGACGACGACACTAAATTCGCTTTCGATCGCGACGCTTTCAACAATTCGGGCCAGCGGTATATCGCATT
>JBGSXT010000812.1:0-3737 GCA_041751295.1 Mariniblastus sp. | reverse complement strand
CATTGTCAAACGTTGCTGCCAACTGAAGGCACAAATTGTCTGTGAAGATGAAACGGAATCGACCGGTCGCCGGGCCCTATTGAATTATGGCCATACTTTTGGCCACGCCATCGAGAATGCGTTTGAATACGGAACGTGGCTGCATGGGCACGCGGTGGCGATCGGGATGCAATGCGCGGCGCGATTGGCCCTTGATTTGAAGCTGGTTGACCGCGAATTCGTGCGTCGCCAGACAGCACTGCTTGCCGCCCTGAATTTGCCGCTGGCGATACCATTGGGAAAAGAAGTTGAATTGATTGCTGCCATGCATCATGACAAAAAAGTTGCAGGCGGTAAACTGAAGCTGGTCCTGCCCACGCGAATGGGACATGTTGAACTCGTCGACTCGCCAGGTGATGAAGCGCTGCAGAATGCCTTTCAGAGTGAAAACTGAATGAAAAACTGGGATTGGAACGATCAGATTTGAATTCGCCCTCAATTGACAACGGAACTCAAACACGCAAAAAAGCGTTTTTGACGCTTTGTTTTATTCCCGGAATCGGTCCGATCACGCTGACCAGTTTGCTCGAATTTTTTGGTGACCCGGAGTCGGTTTTGAATGCGGAACCGGCCCGCCTGCAATCGGTGCCAGGCGTTGGAACCAAGCTCGCGCGTGAAATTGCACTTGCGCGCGATAGCGTCGATGTCGATCAGCTGCTGGGAATCTGTCGGGAGAATGACATCGGGATTGTTGATTCGTATGACAAACGCTATCCCAAACCGCTGGCTGAAATTCATAACCCGCCCCCTCTTCTGTTTGTTCACGGTGCATTGAGGGACGAGGACGCACTGGCGATCTCGATTGTCGGCACACGACATGCAACCAACTACGGCCTCCGAATCGCCGATCAGCTGGGCCGCGGATTGTCTTTGGCCGGCTACACGATCGTTTCCGGCATGGCGCGAGGGATCGATGCGGCTGCCCATCGCGGAGCGTTGGCCGCCAAAGGTCGGACGATCGCTGTCCTTGGCAGCGGGCTGCTGAACATCTATCCAGCGGAACACGCCGGGCTGGCAAAATTGATTCGCGAAGCGGGGGCAGTCATTTCAGAAGTCATGCCACACCATCCTCCCAAGAGTGGTTCGTTCCCGCAACGCAATCGAATTGTTTCCGGTTTGAGTCTGGGAACGATTGTTGTCGAAGCTGGTGATCGGAGTGGTGCGTTGATTTCGGCAAGGTTGGCAATGGAGCAGGGTCGGGAAGTGTTCGCGGTACCCGGACCCGTCGACAGTCGGATGTCCAAAGGCTGCCACAAATTGATTCGGGACGGGGCGAAACTGGTCGAGTCGATTGACGATGTTCTGGAGGAATTAGGCCCTTTGATCGCTCCGTTGACGAACAGCGCCGGCGATTCGATTCATCATCCAGCCGAATTGCAGCTCAACGAACAGGAGAAACTGATTCTGCAGGCGATCGATGTTCAACCCACCGATATCGGGTCAATCTCGGAAATGACCGGGGTTCCGATAACGCGCGTGCTGTCGACGATCAGCGTACTGGAAATTCGCCGATTGATTCGGCGACACAGCGGCAGTGCCGTTTCACGATGTTGACCCCTTCGATTTGACCTTGCAGAATTCCACCGTGTTTCCACAGGAATTGTAGCTGACTTCATCGACCAGATTTCGAATCAGGGCGACTCCCCGACCGCTGGCTTTCAGCAAATTAGCCTCGTCACAAGGATCGGGAACGGAATTCGGATCAAAACCCTGCCCTTCGTCCTGAATCTTCGAATAGAAACTGTTCTCACGAATCCGAATGACGGCAAACACTTTCTTGGTACAGTCGTTGGCATTTCCATGTTTGATCGCGTTCATCAGCGCTTCCTCCAACGCCATATGAATGCCGAACACGTCCTTGTCCTGCCACTCGTATCGCTTCAGACGCCGGACAACATCCCGAACCAACGAGGTCGCATCGTCAGCCTTGCTGCAGATCTGCTGTTTCAGTTCCCAGATGATTTCGGATTCGTCCATGGTGCATTGAGCGATAACCGGATTTGCCGGAAAGCGTTTCGATTCGCCGAACATGATCTCCCAGCGATCCCTTACGGATCGAACGAATGGATGGCATCCTGTTGATCGTCCATGATGCTGAACAGGCTGTCGAGGTTGGTAAAACTGAACAGGTCCTTGACTTCCGGACGCAGGTTGCTGAGTCGCAACTTTCCCCCCTGGGCCCGCAAACGTTTTTCCAGTACGACCAGTTTGTTGATGGCGGCACTGGACAGGAATCTGACGTTTTCGAAATTGATCAATAGTTTAGGCGGAGCGTTTTCGCCAGCCAATGAAAGCAACTCGTTTCCCAGCTTCTCGACGCGCGCCGGATCGACAACTTTTCCATCTTTGAATCTGACCACCGAGACGTCGTCAACATCATCCAGACTGATGCATTCAAAATCCGACATGATTGTTCCGCGTTGCAAAAATTGATTTGGGTGAACGACCGAATGGAGACACTGGTTGCCTTCGTTCAGCCGTAATGCCTCTATAATAGGCGCGGCAGCGAAAGATTAGAAGGTATCCGACAATCGTGTTTTTTGCAGAAATCCACCTGCCGATGCGCCAGCGAAAGACCGACCAGAGGCCATTCGCCTGGCGCAATCGGACAAGTGATGTCTTCATTCCCGCTACAAATCATTCGTTTGAAGCGGCTCCAAACAGAAACAGGACGGCGCCCAAAAAGATGGGTGGCCAGCAGAACCAGGTAGGTGGCGTGATCAATTTCTGCGATCCGCTGGCACTGGTGTAGCTGGGTGAGCTGAATGGCGATGTCCACGAGCTGCCGTTGGACTGGCCATTGCGCTGGTAATCCGGAGTCGTGAACGGGAAGCTGGATTGCGAACTGTTGGTCAAACGCGAGGTCCAACTGCTGTTGGACCCGGCAAAATAACCGTTGCCCGTCTCTACGTAGTTGCCCGGCACCGTTTCAAACTGATCGGCCGCTGTGCGCCGGTTCCAGAAATCGGTTGCCTGGGGGGTCAAAACAAAGGATTCAATCAAATTCAACTGCACTCCCACGAGGATCAACATAGTACCCCAGGTCATCTGAGAAATTCGGCTCATTTTGCCACCATCGATTTGAACGAAACGATCGAAAGCGTTTGTGCCAGGAATTCCTTTTCTCTATTCACATTCGCGAGTATCCCTGTATATATCGTTGCTATCACAACGGCGACTTGATCAGGTCGTGCCGGTCACATATTTTGCCGGACATATCGATTCTTGCAAAAAAGCCGATTGCCGCTTTAGGACGGGAAAACTGGACGCGATAAAATCTCGGAAAAAGATTATTCTGCTTGATCCTAACCAGTGACAGAACTGACAAAACAGGTCGTTGAAGCATAATTTGATGACAGTCCAGCCCGCCTCCAGTTTTCATGCTTCGATTTGGTCGCCCGGTTTTCAGGGTCTGTTATGGACAAATTGGCTAACCGCGATCAACGACAACGTCTTTCGCTGGTTTGTGATCGGCATCGGCAAGGACTTTTGGGAACCACAGGATCATGCAACGCTGTTGGCACTCGGTTCGGCATTATTCGTCATCCCGTACATCATCCTGGCTTCGATTGCAGGGTGGCTGGCCGACCGTTTCAGCAAACGAAACGTGATCATCGTTTGCAAGTTTGCCGAGATCGTAATCATGCTGCTGGGGGTGTTGTCGCTAAAGTTTGAAAGCCTGAATTTATTGTTGGTCG
>JBGSXT010000811.1:0-7273 GCA_041751295.1 Mariniblastus sp. | reverse complement strand
ATTTTGTAATGTTGCAGTAGCCGATGCCCTGGGATTTCTTCAAATCTCCGATGCGGTCTTCGACGTCCAGCGGATGCATTTCCAGTGCGGCACTGTAGACAAACAGTCGGGGACCGGCGAATTCTTCCTGTTTGTGGTGGTCCCGCAATACGTGGCAGACGTCCTGACACAAAAAACATTCGATGCACTTGCGAAACTCTTGAACACGCTCGACATCTTTTTGGGCCATGTTCCAGGAACCATCGGCATTATCCGGCTTACGCGGTTTGAACGGTTTGATCTTTTTCTTGGCCCGATACCCGTGCGACACGTCGGTGACCAGATCTTTGATGACCGGAAAAGCTCGCATGGGTTCGATGGTTACTGGTTCATCAAGATTGAGATCGTTCAGCCGGGTCATGCACATCAATTTGGGTATCCCGTTGACTTCTGCGGAACACGAACCGCATTTGCCTGCCTTGCAATTCCAACGCACGGCCAGATCGTTGGCGCTATCCGCCTGTATCTGGTGAACGGCGTCCAAGACAACCATTCCTACGGTCACCTCCGTCTGGTATTCCTGAAATTCGCCCGATGTTCTGTCGCCGCGCCAGACTCGAAAATTCACATTTGCCATCAGTTAACTCGTTTGACCAGGAATGAGCCGGTGTTGAACTTCTTATTTTTTGCCGTCGATGATCTGTTGCAATTCGGCCGGGATTTCCGGGATGGACTCCAGGGTGACCTGCATCGTGCCATTGGAATTTTTGCGAATCACTGTGTTGACCGAATTGAAACTGTCTTCTTTTTTCTGAAAATCGTCACGAGTGTGTGCACCACGACTTTCCTTCCGCACGATGGCCGAACGGGCGACGGCTTCGGATACCATCAGCAGACTGTGCAGGTCGAGTGCCGTGTGCCAGCCTGGATTGTATTGACGGTTTCCGGGTGCATGGATCCGCTTGGCCCGATCCTTCAGCAACTCAATCTCCTGGACCGCTTCCAGCAATTCACCTTCATTGCGAATGATTCCCACTTTGTCCTGCATCAGGTCCTGCAAATCAAATTGTACCTGATAGGCACCTCCTGCCTGATCATTACCGCCCGCATCAAGTGGAGCCAGTGCTTCGCGGAGTGCCTGATTCGCCTGATCGTCATGGATCCGGGTAGATCCATTTTCTTTCGCGAAATGGGCAGCGTATTCTCCAGCCAGTTTGCCGAACACGACCAGGTCCGACAGCGAATTTCCCCCCAGTCGGTTGGCGCCGTGTAGCCCTGCCGCACATTCACCAGCCGCAAACAACCCGGGTACGGTCGACATTTGAGTCTCGCCATCAACTCGGATGCCCCCCATCACGTAGTGTGTCGTCGGACCGACTTCCATTTTTTCCTTTGTGATATCGATACCAGCCAGCTCTTTGAACTGATGGTACATGCTGGGTAATTTCTTTTTGATGTGAGCTTCCGCGTTGGGTATTTTCTCTTTGATCCAGGCGATATCCAGGAACGCGCCTCCATGTGGCGAACCGCGTCCCGCTTTGACTTCTTTCAAAATACAGCGGGCGACATGATCACGGGTCAACAGCTCGGGCGGCCGACGCGCGTCCCGATCCGTTTTGGTTACATAGCGCCAGCCCTCTTCCGGATTGTCGGCCGTCGAGCTCCGATAATTTTCCGGAATGTCCTTGAACATGAAACGTTCGCCCTCGCTGTTCGTGAGGATGCCCCCTTCGCCGCGAACTCCTTCGGTAACCAGAATCCCTCGCACACTCGGCGGCCAGACCATGCCTGTTGGGTGGAACTGGACAAACTCCATATCGATCAGATCGGCACCAACGTCATAGGCCAACGATTGGCCATCTCCCGTATACTCCCAGGAGTTACTGGTAATTTTGTAAGCGCGTCCGATGCCTCCGGTCGCCAGCACGATCGCTTTGGCCTTGAACAGTCTGAATTTTCCCAGTTCGCGTTCGTAACCAAAAGCGCTCGCGACCCGATCGCCATCGAGCAGCAATTTCGTAACAGTGCACTCCATATGCACGTCGATCCCCTGGTGAATGCCATGATCCTGTAGGGTCCGGATCATTTCCAAACCTGTTCGATCGCCAACATGTGCCAGTCGCGGATGCGCATGACCGCCAAAGTTGCGCTGCATGATTTTGCCGTTCTGCGTCCGGTCAAAAACCGCTCCCCACGCTTCCAGTTCGCGGACCCGATCGGGTGCCTGCTGGGCGTGCAATTGGGCCATTCGCCAATTGTTCAGATAGTATCCGCCACGCATTGTGTCGGCAAAGTGGGTTTGCCAGCAATCCCGTTCGTCAACGTTGGCCATCGCCGCCGCCATGCCCCCTTCCGCCATCACGGTGTGGGCTTTTCCCAACAGCGACTTGCATACCAGACCGACAGAAACTCCGTGGGCTGATGCCTCAATGGCGGCCCGCAAACCGGCGCCCCCGGCACCAATCACCAGAACATCGTGTTCGATTGTTTCAAATTCCGCCATCAAAGAATCCTGAAGTCGTGCCAAATTCCCATCGAACAGAGTCTCACATAGACATCTGAAAATGCGACCCAAACCAGACTGCACCAAGCCCAGGTCATATGCCAGTGATTCAAACAGCTAACACAGTCGTAGCATTTTGTCCTGACGGGGGCTCCAGTGAACTTATCCATGTATCCTCCGATCAGGTGTCGCAGCGAATGGCAGCCAAACGTGTAACCGCTCAACAGAAAAACATTCAAAGAGAGCACCAGAGTACCAACGCCGATTCCAAATGATTCGGAGCCGTCGCTATTTTCAAAAAAGAAACTCCGATATGCGTCAAAGCCCAGAAAACATATAAACAGAATCGCAAAATACAGAAAGTAGCGATGGATGTTTTGCATGATCAGCGGAAAAAAGTTTTCGCCCAGATAGGCTGTTCGTGGTTCGCCGACCGCACAGGCCGGCGGATCAGCCCAAAACGCTTTGTAATATGCGCCCCTGTAGTAGTAACAGGTCAGTCGGAAACCGGCGGGAAACAACAGGATTAACAGTGCTGGCGAA
Organism: Mariniblastus sp.; assembly: GCA_041751295.1. Classification (GTDB taxonomy): domain Bacteria; phylum Planctomycetota; class Planctomycetia; order Pirellulales; family Pirellulaceae; genus Mariniblastus. The sequence goes on along the minus strand of JBGSXT010000811.1, from coordinate 4,248 downwards.
AACGGTATCCACACGGGCCACCATTGCGGCTGGGCACCAAACAGGCTGTGGCGCAAATGGTCTTCACGTCGGGCGATTTCCTCAGCCGAAGCACCTTCAGTCGCCTCGGAGGCAAACAGCGTTGGTGAATAAAACGGTGACAGGTAATTACCGAACGTGTAGTGATCGTTCTGAAACGCCGCGATATTGGCATAGACAATAAAAGCGCTGAGTACCAGAAACACGACTAACGGCACCAACCACCAATTGTCGCGACGCTGGGTCTCGCCCCAGCCGCGCTGCGTCAGCCCTGTCACAATCTCCGCCATGTTTTCGCTCTACCCCACAGCATCGTTCATTCGATGGAATTTGGAGCCTTTCCCAAAAGATATCTAAACCCCTTTGGTTTTCAGCTCAAAATTTTAACCCGCAATTTTCTATAACAATTCACAGCCAAACTCAAGACTTATCCACTGAACTCGTGATCCAAATGGTCGCAGCTGTTCAATCGCACGTCGTGCCATTGAGTCGCGCCGCCAAGCAGCTGAATCGCGGGCGATCGGCTACAAAGCGCACATCCAACATCGATATGGACCAACAAGTGGAATGCCCTCGGCTCTGGAAAAATGCCTTGTTTACCTGTCAGATTCCTCTGATTCAAAACAGTTCCTGTACAGAATTCCAGCAATCACTGCCCCCACAACGGGAGCAACCCAAAACAACCACAGTTGCATCAAAGCCCAGCCTTGGACGAAGACCGCTGGTCCTGTCGATCTGGCCGGATTGACAGACAGGTTGGTTATCGGAATGCCAATCAGATGAATCAAGGTCAGGCCCAGGCCGATGGCGATCGGTGCAAAGCCAGCCGGTGCACGTCGATCGGTTGCTCCCATGATGATCATCAAAAACATAAACGTCAGCATGATCTCTGCGACCAGGCAGGAGACAAGCGAATACTTGCCGGGCGAATGCTCGCCGTATCCGTTACTGGCAAAGCCATCCGCCAGCGAGAAGCCTTCACGGCCCGAAGCGATCAGATACAAAACCGCGGCGCCAACCAGGCCCCCGATTACCTGCGAGATGACGTAGGGGAACAAATCCTTGGCCGGAAATCGTCCTCCGGCGACCAATCCCACCGATACCGCCGGGTTGAGATGACAACCTGAAATATGCCCAATCGCAAAAGCCATCGTCAAAACCGTAAGTCCAAAAGCGAAAGAGACTCCCAACAGGCTGATTCCAATGTTCACCGAAGTCCCTTCCAGCGGAGCCGCGACGACTGCTGCCAAAACCGCGCTCCCGCAACCGCCAAAAACCAACCAAAACGTGCCAATAGATTCGGCCAAACATCGTTTACCCAAGTCCATGCCTTCCTGCTCCTTCATTTGAATTTATGTTGACATCGATCTGCACAATCGAGCAGCGGTTGGTTCGTATTCCTTGCGGGAAACAGTCTCGACACTGCCGCTGATCGCAATTTTCGACTAGATCGTTGTCGCAACGGGGAAATATCAGCTGCTCAACTTACTGAAATTTCCAGTAGTCCGCTACTCGTCGTAAACGCCGACAGGCAATTGCGAAATTGCCCAGTTCCCGTTTTAGTTGGCCAGGGCCACTTCGGCGGAATGTCCGGCGAAATCGCAATCCGAAACGTTAACAAGGAAATTCGGCTTAGTGCGTTGCTCGCTTACACTTGGTGTTACGATTGGGCTCCGACGTGGCGCGGTCCAATTGGGCGACCGGCACTTGCTGGTATCGATCCCCCTTTGAAACACCGGAAATGATATACTCTCAGGCGTCATCACACTTCCATTCACGCAATGGCGCAACCATGGAATTCCTGCATCACCTTTGGCTGCCGATGCTGTTGTCGGCGGTCGCGTTACAGATTGCCAGCACAATCGCCTGGACAATCGCTCCACACCACAAAACAGACTGGAAGCGGCTTCCCCAGGAAGATGAGGTGATGTCAGCGCTGCGGAAGACCGGTGCCACTGCCGGAAACTACATGTTTCCCTATTGCGTGCATGGGTCGGATATGAAGAGTAAAGAAATGCAAGAGAAGTTCGCCGCCGGGCCAAGAGGATCTGTTGCCCTCTGGGAACTGCCGAACATGGGCGCCAACATGTTTTGGACGTTTGTATTTTTTCTAGTGACGGTATTTGCGATCGGTTACGCGGCGTTCGCCGCGATGGGTATCGGAGCGAGTTTTGCCAGAGTATTTCATGTGGTTGGCACCATTGCGATTCTGACCTATAGCGCCGCCGGAATTCCAAACGGAATCTGGTTCAAGCGTCCGATTTTGACCAATTTGATCGATGGAATTTGTTACGGCTTGATCGTCGCCGCGATTTTCGCCTGGCGCTGGCCTGCTTAATCATTAACGGCGTTTCGTATTCCTGACTGTTCAACTGGAGGACAGGACCCGAAGACGGTCGAATTGGCGGCGAGTGCGGTCGAGTCCAGGTCAGTTACCGATGTCTTTGGTTTCCGAGGGACCAAGTCGGCTGGACTTTTGATTTTCCCGTTTGATCGCGTCGTAGACTTCCTGTCGGTGAACGGGAACCTCCAGCGGAGCTTCAATCCCTAACCGAACCTTGTCACCTCGAATGTCGACGATCGTTATCACGATATCGTCGCCGATCATGATACTTTCGTCTCTGTGCCGCGACAAAACCAGCATGGCTGGCTCCTTGAATTAAAATCTGACTGCCTCATTCGTACCGGGCAGCCAACTCCAACCGCCTTGCGAATATTAAAAATCTTACGATTCCAATGGCAATCCTTTGCCGCGCGTACTGACTCTGGAACGGGCTCCAGCAAATCGCTACAGGACTTCTATCGTCGCAAATCAAGCTGTCATGCAGTTGCCAGCATTGGCCTGCTATTTGTAATGGAAATGCGGGTAATCCGTTGGAAACCGATCAGCGATGTGACAATAATGCCGATCAGGGCGCGCGGCTTACGCGCTGCGGCGCAAGGTTGTTGGCAGAGCGGCCAATTCATACTGCATCGGCTGGGCATCGACAGTGATTACCTGGCTGCCAATTCGGCGATCGAGATTGATTACCAATGGAGCTCGCAAGTTCAGTGTTAGCGTTTCGTCATTGCGGCTGACGACTGCCAACACAAACGCCTGTTCGACTTCCGACAATTGCAGTGTTTCCACGTCATTTGGTTCCAGTCGGACCTGATACCCGGACACGAACCGTCGCGGAGAAACTACTGGCAGAGCGATATCGGAATGTTGCATGCTTTGCAGCCAGGCGACGGAAGCGTTACCTGAATCCGCCAGCAGAACCCAGTGGCGACAGTCTTCAAATCCAATCAGACCATGCCGAAAAAACAGGATATCATCCGGTTCGATCTCAATGGACGCGAATCGAGTCGTATGGATTTTCATGGCTACCGTTCCTGCGAACAACTCTTCGATGTCGTCAGCTGTAAGATACGTATAAACGCCCTGAGGACAGCGCTCGTATTCTTTTATCGGTTGTAAATAATTGGAATATCCAGAAAAATTGACGTTTCCGGAAAAAATGGCAGTTCCTGCCCGACTGCCGATGATTCTAGTTCCTGTAGAATCGGTAGAATACATTTCAATTCAGCTTGCAGTTTTCCGATGAACAATCGAATGCCCGATCATTCCCCTGCCTTTCGACACTGGTCCCCGTTTTTTGTGTTGACCATTTCGCTGACATCGCAATTGGCGTTCGCCAGCCTTGGCGAATGCCGGACGCAACCAGCCGTTCCACTGAATATCGAACAGCTGATACAACAATTGGACGCCAGCAGATTCAACGACCGCGAAGTTGCGACAGTCCAGCTAGCGGAATTGGGAGGGGCAGCAATCCAGCCAGTCGCTTTACATTTTCTCGATGCCTCGCCCGAAGCCGCCTGGCGAATCAAACGGGTTCTGGAGCAGATTGCGACTGGGGCGGACGACGAAGAAACGAGTTTGAAGGCGATTGCCGTATTGATTGTCCTTGATCATCAGCTTGATGAAAGTCTGGCAGGCCTGCTCGAGATGTGGCGCGAGAACCGGTCGAAGCGGGCGATCGATTATCTTGTTTCCAAAGGCGCAACCGTTCAGACATCGGTTATCAATAGGTTCGCCATGCAGCAGCCTCAAGTCATTCAGATTCGCGAATTGGATGTCAACCAGAGGCCTGCCGAAGAACTGGAAACGGACGTTGAAATAGAAAAAAAACTGACGGATTCAGAAACCAGAAAAGAAATCGAACGGCTGGTCGCCGGCGATATGGACGA
>JBGSXT010000810.1:0-3867 GCA_041751295.1 Mariniblastus sp. | reverse complement strand
GATTGTCAACCGCCAAATGATCGAGCCGATCGTCGCCAGTGGGCAACTGGGATCCGACTATGAAATCAACCTGAGTGGAACGGCAGACAAATTGTTGCAAACCTGGGACGCGCTGAAACTCAATGTGTTGCTGGCGGTGTTGATTACCTATTTGCTGATGGCGGCACTGTTCGAGTCCTGGGTTTATCCGCTGGTCATTATTCTCAGCGTGCCGATGGGTGCCGTGGGAGGAATTATCGGCCTGCAGATGCTGGGTGTTTATTTGAGTTGGCGCGGTGGACCGCCCCAAGCACTCGATGTGCTGACCATGTTGGGCTTTGTGATCTTGATCGGAACCGTGGTGAACAATGCAATCCTGATTGTTCACCAGTCGTTGAATTTGATGCGGTACGAATCGATGGAAATCCGCCCGGCCATTCTCGAAAGTCTGCGAACCAGAATCCGTCCGATTTTCATGACGACAGTAACCACTGTTTTTGGGCTTGCTCCGCTGGTCTTTTTTCCGGGTGCGGGAAGCGAACTGTATCGCGGACTGGGCAGTGTCGTGCTGGGAGGATTAATCGTGTCGACTTTGTTCACATTGTTCCTTGTTCCGTCGCTGTTCAGCCTGATGCTTGAATGCCAGAACTGGCTATCGGGCCTGTTGTTCAAACGAAGGTCATCGCCGACGGATCCGCGCGTTGATTCGACTCTGGCAGGCGATTCTCTGTAAACCGCTGATCAAGGCGATCGGCAGAAAAAACTTTTCTGTAGGACGAATTGCTAATTCGTCCGATAAAACGCAGGCACGAATTAGCAATTCGCACGACAGGTCTAAATGGCATTTATTTTGCGTATTTGGTTGATGGCGCAAAATCCCAACGCTAGAATGTAGAGCAGTTCAGCCCCATATCTTGCCACTCAAAAACGAATCAAGGAGAAACAACATGAAACGATCATTCTGGATACTGGCCGTTGCGGCTTTGTTAACGATTGGACAAAACGTCAACGGTCAAATTACGTATCAAATCGATGACGGTGTGTCAGAAGCCCTTCTCGGACAGGGGCTCAACGGCGATTTGCTGTGGGGCAATTACTTCGATGAGCTGCCCGGAGGTTCGACGATTGCCAGTATCAGTGTTGCCATCGGGGATGCTGGCGTGCCAGTTGGCACAACATTTCAGGTGGCGATCTATGAAGACATGGATGACGACGGCAGCCCGGCCACAAACCTGATGTTTCTGGCAAGTGCGACCGCCATGGCAACCACTCCTGAACCACTCGGAACCGACACACTGCAATCAGTTGATATTCCTGATTCGACCGTTTCCGGTGGATTTTTTGTGGCAGCGTTCATGTCAGGTTCAATTGCCAATCCATTTCCTGCCAAGTTGGATCAGACAACGACGATGCAGCGGAGTTGGTTTGCCGAACACAACAACATTGGCGGACTGGTTCTGACAAACCCGTTTGGATCTGCGACGCTTTCAGGACTGGTCGATAACTTTGGATTCCCCGGCAACTGGGTACTGAGAGCGGTAAGCACAGAAGAGAAGGATTGCCTGCTGGGCGATGTGAATCAGGACGGGATCGTCTCGCTGGCTGACGTCAATCCATTTGTGAATATTTTGACGTCGGGCGGTTTTCAATGTGAGGCTGACGTTAACGAAGATGGAAATGTAACACTGGCCGACGTCAATCCATTTGTCGTCATCCTCACCGGCGGCTAGGATTCTTGATGAGTCCCACAACTCAATCAATCCAATTACCGGTCGGTTTTCGACCGGTTTTTTTGTATTCAAGTTGATGTCGGAAACTTCGAAAGCCAGAAAGGGTCAAGCTTCTGTTTAGTCAAACTCATCAGGTCATTTTGACGTTTAAACTATTTACTTGATTTTGGCCGCCCTTCAGGTCGGCATGCAATAGAGGCATTTGAAACCAGCACCGAGGAAGACTCCTCGGGAACGACGCGGGTCGTAACGATCGACAGTTGGGGGAACGGAGATCTGCGTCGATTGCAGGTTTTGGCCAGTGAATCAGGTCCAGAATCGACCCAGGTCCAGCTGTCCCTGAGGCTGGCGGAAGTATAGGGAAGTTCTCAGCCTGTTTGGTGGAAGTCAATTCGCCAATCGACCCTGCGATGCTGATTGAAATCGAGGCTGACGACGCGTGCTCCAAGAGTGAATAAACTTGTAGTTCGAGAAAATGGTCGTGAGTCGTGGTTTTTCGGCTGCTCGTAATGCGATACCTTATAGCGACCTGCCTGTCGGACTTGGCAGCATCCGCTGAATTACCTGGGAGATTTCCGTGACCAACGCAGCCGCTAACACAACAGACATCCTATCAGCCGACACGAGTTTGAGCACAAAACATCCCAAGGGCCTTGCGACGCTATTCTTTACAGAAATGTGGGAGCGGCTGGGGTTCTACATCATCGTCGGAATTCTAATTCTGTATCTGACCGATACTGAGCGCGGTGGATTGGGAATGTCGCTCACGGTGGCAGCGGAGATCTATGGCACCTATCTGGCTTTTGTTTACTTCACTCCGTTTCTGGGCGGGCTGATTGCAGACCGCTATCTGGGTTACCGGGTGGCAGTACTGATAGGCGGATTGCTTCTGGCGGCGGGTTATTTTCTGATCGGCGTGCGGAGCGAGGCGACGCTGTATGCGGGACTGGCTGTTGTTTGCCTGGGAAATGGTCTATTCAAACCCAACATCACCGCCATGGTGGGCAATTTGTACACGCCGGGTGATCCCAAGCGGGATGCCGGTTTCAATATCTTTTACATGGGGATCAATATCGGAGCGTGTCTTTCGGCTCTATTATCTGCGCCGCTGCGCAATGAGTGGAGCTATAACGCAGCTTTTTTTGGTGCCGGTGTCGGGCTGTTGATTGGTGTCGCCGTTCTGCTCTGGAATTGGCGGCGGCTGGGTCCCGCCGATCGCAAGCCTGAAATCGACCACCGCGATGTGAGCCTGGCCAGGATTATTACCACCATTCTTGTGCCCGCCTTCGTGTTTGGAATTGCCGGATATTTCTTTGCTGAAGGATTTAAAATCGGGGGATGGGAGCACGAAGGTGTGGCCCAAATCAAGGAAACGATTAAGCCAGTCACCTTTGCCTTCCTGGTGGCGATGTTACCGATTGGATTCTTCTTCCTGTCATTGGTCGTACGGGCGACTCCGGATGAGAGGCCGGGACTGGCTGCGCTGCTGCCGGTCTATCTGGCGGGCGGGGCGTTTTTCATGATCCTGCACTTGAACGGCGGATTGATCACGATGTTTGCTGAAGAGCGAACGAATCGGCAGGGTGACTGGGTTCCCGATTTTGTCGAACCGTATTACTGCCAAAAAGCCATGCCGTCGTATTTCGGAAATGCCGACCCAAGCCTGCCGCGGCCTGCAGAAGAAACATTGGTTGTGGTGCCGCGCGATATGGAAGCCATGTTTGGTGCCAAACGAATTTCGGATACAGGGCTGACTGAATTGCTGGGCGATCATTCTGACATCCAGGCGATGGCCATTGGTGACAATCTTCCGGCCGAAATTCCGCAGAATTTTCCCGCCGAAATTCCGCGGGATCGCGTGAAGGACTGGGCATTTCTGACGTTAAGCGTTTACCCGGCGGATCAGATCAGGATCGAGACAACCGAGGATGCCCTTGGGGAGGAAACGACGAAGGTCCGAGTTGTTCCGGAAATGGCCAAGCCAATTCGCGACGTGATTCTGGTTCGTTCGGGCGACGGACAACAATGGCCGGTTATGCTGGTGTCCGAAGCGACAAAGGAATTGGTCTATCAACAATCGGCTCAGGAGCGGTTGCCGCCCGGAAATTTCCTGAGCGCGTTGAATGCGGAACTGATCGCCAGTTTTCTGAATCCGTTT
>JBGSXT010000809.1:0-10850 GCA_041751295.1 Mariniblastus sp. | reverse complement strand
GGAATGCATTTTGATCAGACTGCTCCGAAGCGATGCTATTCGCGCATCAGCTTGATCAAGATATTGCAGAACGTTTTGCGAACTTCCGCTGGATCGCATCTGTTCGGCGTTTCGCAATGCGGTAGTCGCGTCTGCAATCGTCCCGACAACGACCGCAATCAGCTGACCTTCGGCGGCCAGCTGTTGTTCCACCAGTTGCGCGATTGCCAGTGACTGCCGAGTCAATTCGATTCTGAGATCAAGATTCGTTGGTTCCCCGGCTTGAATTGCCGTCGCCTGATTGGCGTGTGCAACCATGGACGGATTCTGCGTCACCAGCACACAAGCCAGCCAGGGACAGGATTCAATCCGGATCTTGATCCCCGTACTCGATCGGTGATTCGACAACAGATTGGCTCCCGCTTCATCAACAACATATACCAGATCTGAAATCCCGGAATTCAATTCACGAAATTCGAAGGGTACGATAGGCCGATCTCCGGCCGTCAATTGTTCGTATCCGGTAGGCTGTTGTATCAATATCAATCGGGAGTCACCCAATTGAACAGAATGGGCCTGAAACGCATTGTTTTCCAACAACGCAACCTGCTCGGCCAGACCTCCGCTCGCCCACGGTTCGATCTGGTCAATATGCCGTAACAGCCAACGCAATGTCAGGGCGCGCAATTGGGTTTGCGGATCATTCGCGTCCAGTCGTGAGTTTGAAAGAAATCTCAAACCGCGACCGCCCCCGGCAATCGCCTCGTAGGCCAGGAACTTCAGCTGTTGATGTTCAACAGGTAACGGAGGAACTATACCGACCATGGCTGAAACTTGACGTTCCAGTGCAACTGGAGCAAGCGTTGGGATGTCGATCCAGAACGGTTTGATTTGCCGTCGCGACCGTTCAACGATCCAGTCGCTAAAATCCTTGGCCACAAAACTGGACCCAATTGTCCCGGTCCCAATCGATCCGATATCCACTAGGGATCCAATCGAGTGCCAGTGCGATTCGATATTGGCCATGATGGGGCGGCCCGATCGCTGGTCAGACGCCTTTATTTCGCGAACCGACTCCCTGATGTTCTGAATATCCCGGTCCGTGGCGTCTTCGCCGACCGACCAAGCGATCACCGGGTCAAAACTGAAGGGAATCGGATTGATTCCAGCCGAGGCGGGTGGAGGGCAGATGATCCACAGCCCCAGACGGCGGGCCTGATTCAATTGCGCTTGAGTCGCAGTCGCCGGCAGCTGTACGGCATTGAAGCCGATCGATTTTAGAAATTCAAATGGCTCACCATTGTGCTGGATGATGCGGGCAAAGAATGGCGTCCCGTTTACCAACACGACCGTGCCGTTAACGGCAACCGGCTGCGAACTGCTTTCGCCCGTAGTATTCCCGGAAATTTGTTCCGAGCTGGTCCCGGAAGTTTGTCCAAATCCGATGTTGCAGGCGAGCGCGGCGGCAATGGCTATCGAAAGAACCAGGCAGGTTGTTGACTGTTTGCAACGCATCGTTTCCAGGTCCAATGCACCGGCCTGACATTGTGGAATTTCGGCATCATTGCGTTTCTTTTGGAGCATCAGGCGCAAGTCCAACTTGTATCAGTGTTTACGATTCAGAGCCAGATCATTTTGTTGCCCCGATGCAACAGGGCCGGAATTGGCGTAAACGGTAAAATTGACCCCTAAAACATGATGGCAGTACGACTTAGATGCCATCACACCAATTGTCAAAGTTGGCTGGCACTGCAGCTGCATTTGGATCGGAATCAGGAACCACTTGATCAGCCCTCCATTCGAAACCGACAACCGCCGAAAGGTTGACACCAGAGCAAACCCATGAAAACCAATCGAATCGGCAGTACGAAAGCGGAACAGTTGCCCATCGACTTGAGTGACCTGATTTCGAAAGTCGACGAGCTGCCCGTCGAGTACCAGAACCATTTGAAAACGTCACTCGATCGAGTGATCGAATATACCCGACGTCGCCGCCGAATCCTGAACCTGATCCAGGAAGCCCTCAGCCAGTTGAGATTGGACATGAAGTACCTGATGTTCGACCTGGAATCGACTCGCCGTGAGCGGGATGAATACAAAAACACACTCGATGGCGGACCTTAGGCTGGGCCGGGGACTACCGCAAATCGAAACACCAAACTTTCTCTTCTCTCCGATTCCGGTCCGGGATTTCCCGGGCCGGTTTTATTGGTTATCCGGGAGCCGCAGACCATCAAATGTCACTCATTAGTAAAAATTCCAAACGAATTTGCCCAACATCCCGCGATGGAATAGACTGGAGAGTCAGTCATGTCACAACTTATCCAGCGATAGTCCTGCTATTCTTCAGGTCGCAAAGGCCAGCGGTCTGTCCTGGATTCCATTTCCACTTTCTGGTCCGAATAAACCTCCCATGTCAGAGCTGACCGCCGATCAGTTGGGCCAACGGGCACTTGAATGCCGACTGCTCGATGCGAAGGAAATCGATCGCGCGGTTTCGGAAGCAGGTGGTCGTGCAGTTCCCTATCAGCAACTGCAATCGCTATTGCTGCAAAAGGAACTGTTGACCAACTGGCAGATTCAGCGATTGATCGAAGGCCATCGACGGGGATACTTCTATGGCAGCTGGAAGGTTCTGTATCTGATTGGTGCCGGAACATTCGCGCGAGTCTATCGCGGCAGCCATACGAAGACTGCGGACATCAAGGCGATCAAGGTCCTGCGCAGTCGATACAGCAGCGATACCGGTACCCAGGACAGCTTCCTGCGCGAAGCGAAAGTCGTGATGAAGCTGCGACATCCGAACATCGTACCGATCTACGAAGTTGACGACGACAAGGGCCGTACCTACATGGTGATGGACTTTGTCGAAGGCCAGAATCTGCGCGATTATGTCAGAGCCCACAACAAACTGAGCGTCAAGATCGCCTTGAATATTATTCGCGACCTCGCGGCCGGCCTCGATCATGCTTTTGAGTTTGGCATTTGCCATCGCGACTTGAAACTGTCAAACGTATTGCTTTCGACCAAGGGTCAGGCCAAGATCGTCGACTTTGGTCTGGCGGCGGTCAACACGGATGATGGCAAGAGCGACGAAAACTTCAATCCCCGCAGCATCGACTACGCCGGTCTGGAGAAAACGTCAGGTGTTCCGCGCGATGACAAGCGAAGCGATATCTATTTCCTGGGCTGCATGCTGTATCACATGTTGACGGGTCAATCGCCGTTGGATGAAACCCGAGAACGACTCAAACGGCTTTCGCCGAAGCGGTTCAAGGAAATTGAGCCGATTACCAATCTGCAACCGGGGTTGCCGCATCGAGTGGTAATTCTGGTGCATCGGCTGATGGATCTCGACCCCCAACGGCGACCGCAGACACCCGGAATGGCGCTGAACGAAATTGATGCCGTGATTGAAGCGATTGAGGCCGGGCAAACCGAACAATACGATGCCTCTTTGGCACAGCAACTTTCGGAAGATTTCGAGCGAAAGGCCAGGAAACAAAGCGAGGGAGATGGCCGGACGGTGATGCTGATCGAATCCAACGTCAAGGTTCAGGATGCATTGCGGGACAAACTGAAGGAATTGGGGTATCGCGTCCTGATTATCGGCAATGCCGAGCGTGGGGTTCGTCGATTTCATGGCCTGAATGCGGCTGAAGACCGCCCGGCAGATTGTGTTATTTTTGGCTGCACCGGTTTGGGCCGCGTCGGACTGGAGGCGTTCGATTACTTCATTAACGATAAAACAACAAACATGATTCCGGCGATTCTGCTGGCCCATCCGGAATTGATCAAACAGCAGTCTTCGAAAATGCCACAGTCTCATCACGTGGCTTTGGAGTTGCCGCTGAAATTCAAAAGCGTTCGATCAACTCTGAAACAGCTGATATCCACCGCTGAACACCAGCAGTAAACCCATCGGCGGATCACTCCATCCCGTATTGGTTCAGGTCAGCGCTGCCGGCACAGGCTAACAGGTGATCACCGCCGGAAATTCAGTTGATGGCGATCCCATTGGTCAGACAGGAATCCGGCAATCAAGGAACTGCATTCTGTTGTACGCTGGGGGGTCAAATCGTGGGGCTGCGAAGGCGAAGTTTCCCTGTCGTATTTTGTAGCGGACACGATCATCAGTGTGATGATCGCGATCAATTCCAACAACATGCTTCCGACAATTGATTTGCTCCGCGAACGACGCCGATCATTTCTGCGTCGGTAACGGCGGCGATAGACGTTGCTTCTACGAGTCATTTCGGGAATTCCCAACAGGTTTTTTTGCGGCAGCGGTCAACCAGTCGTGCCACAAGACTGTTGCAACAAGAGCCGTAACATTTTTCAGCGAAACGGCTCTCCCGGCAGTTTTCGGTTGATTCCGGCGAGTCGAGTAACAGGCTCCGACGACATGATCGGTTGTGTTTCCTCGTAGGTACGGGCAGACCCGGCAGCGGGTTCTGACTGAATTATTGAATGTCGGACAAAGTTCCATGCAACGGGCATTATTTTGCAACCGCTGAAACAATGTTGACGAGCGGGCTGAGTTTACCACCAGCGGGCGATTCCGTTTCGACTGTGCAATCGTACCGATTGACTTAGCTAGCGTTAATGGCTTGCGATGATCAGAATGAGTGGATGACTGACCTGCAAAACCAGCGTGATCAAATCGCCGAGGAGTATTTTGAAATGCTCCCTTTCCCGCCTTATCCGGTTCAGGAAGAGGCGCTGCTTTCGTGGTTCACTTCCGAACAGGGAATTCTGGTCTGCGCTCCGACGGGAACGGGCAAGACACTGATTGCCGAGGGGGCAGTTTTCGAAGCTCTCCGGCTGGGCAAACAGATCTATTACACCACCCCCCTGATCGCACTTACCGACCAGAAATTCCAGGAGCTGCGCGAATCGGTGCAGAGATGGGGATTTTCGCCCGACGAAGTCGGATTGGTAACTGGAAATCGCAAAGTGAATCCTGATGCGAAAGTTCTGGTGGTAGTCGCCGAAATCCTGCTCAATCGGCTATTGCACAGCGAGGCATTCGGATTTGACGAGGTTTGGGCGGTGGTGATGGATGAATTCCACAGTTTCAACGATCCGGAGCGGGGTATCGTCTGGGAGTTTGGACTGGGGCTGTTGCCCGCTAACATTCGGACGATGCTGCTGAGTGCGACCGTTGGCAATGCCCGCGAATTCAACGGCTGGCTGCGAACACGTCACAACCGAAATTTGCAAGTGGTGGAGAGTCAGGACCGCAAAGTGCCGCTGACCTACCGCTGGATTGACGATCAGCTGATCGACGAGCTGCTGGAGTTCATGGTTCGCGGCGAAGGGGGGCAGCGATTCACTCCGGCGCTGCTGTTCTGTTTCAATCGGGAACAATGCTGGACACTGGGTGAAATGCTGAAAGGGAAAAAGGTGGTTTCTGCAGATCAGCAAAAAGAGTTGGCGGTCCGCCTGGGCGAATTCGACTGGTCCGATGGAGCCGGGCCAAAACTGAAACAGATTCTGCAGCGCGGCGTTGGCATACATCATGCTGGAATCCTGCCGCGTTATCGCCAGATCGTCGAGACGCTGTTCCAGGACAAACTGCTATCGATTTGCGTTTGCACCGAGACGCTCGCCGCCGGTATCAATCTTCCGGCGCGCAGTATTGTGCTGCCGACTTTGATGAAAGGTCCACCGGGAAAGATGAAGCTGATTGAACCGAGCAGTGCCCACCAGATGTTCGGACGTGCCGGGCGACCGCAATATGACGATTGCGGTTATGTGTTCGCGCTGCCCCATGAGGATGATGTGAAACTGCTTCGCTGGCGGGAAAAGTACGACCAGATTCCTGAAGACACCAAAGACCCTGGCTTGCGCAAAGCAAAAAAGGGGATGAAAAAGAAAATGCCCAAGCGGCGGGAGGGAGTGCAGTATTGGAGTCAGCAGCAGTTCGAAAAATTGGTCGCCTCGCCGCCAGCCGATCTCGCCAGTCGCGGGCCACTGCCTTGGCGATTGCTGGTGTACATGCTGAACCTGTCGGCGGACGTTCAACCCATTCGGGAACTGGTTGCCGGTCGACTGCTTGGAGACAAAGAGCAGAGCAATGCGCAACATCAACTCGACAAAATGTTGATGACGCTCTATCGCGGTGGCTATGTCTTGCTGGAGCCACGGCCGAATGTTGCGGAGAACAAAGATGATTTTCCTGGCGAACCTCCTTCTGGCTCGCGGTGCGAATTATCGAACGCAGACGCCCTGCCAAAGTCGGCAGCGCCTGTTTTGGACCTCGGTCAAAAAGCGAAATCGCAGTTGAAAGCGCCAATGCCTGGTCCCTCGCAGCGTGAATCTGGCTCAGCGGCACAGGAAGTGGACGCTCGACCAGTCTACCGCTCGATACGGGCTGAACCGACCGAAAAGCTGGCCGACCTGTTGAAGCTGCGCGGTGTCCATCCGCTCTACGCGTTATTTTTAATGCACCATCTTGGCATTGCCGACCGCAATGAGCGCATCATGGCGATGGAAAGCCTGCTGGAGCTGTCGCGGTCCCTTGGTCGAGCAGTTCGAATCCCAAGCTTGGACGAACTCCCAGCGGGACCTCTGGCCACCACCCGACTCGATCCGCAATTGCTCAAGCTGGGACTGGCGACATCCGAGGAGTTGGGAGCGATCGAAGTGGGAGATGAAGGGGACGAACGAAAGGGCTGGTTTGACGACGACTATGTTCCTGTGTTGACGCTGCCCTACAAGCTGCAGCGACTGTTCGAGTACGATTTTCCTGACGTGCATGATTTACGGGTTTGGCCCTGTTGGGTGGCTGGCGAAGTCTTGATTTACAACGGTGACTTCAACAAGTACATCACCAGCAACAAATTGCAAAAGCAGGAAGGAATGATCTTTCGCCATCTGCTCCGCATGATTCTGTTGATCGACGAATTCGCCATGCTCTGTCCGCCCGACATCGAGCATCGGCAATGGCAATCCGAAATGGGAGAGATTGCCGACCAGCTGGAAACCACCTGCCGCGCCGCCGATTCCCGTGGCACGGAAAAATGGTTGGACGAATCACGAATCGTGAGTTCGGAACAGGCGGTATGATTCGAGGTCGTTCAAAACCGGCTGCGCAAAAAAATTGCCGGTCAAAGTGACCGGCAAGAGGTTGGCAATTAGTTCGTAACGACTAAATCATCCTGACGTTTTCTGCGACCGGACCTTTGGGTCCACTACCTTCCGTGAACGCAACCCGTTGTCCTTCATGGAGTTCATCAAAGCTGCACCCGTCCAGACTCGACATGTGAAAAAACAGGTCCTTGTTGGAACCAGTGTCAATGAAACCGAAGCCTTTGTCCGCCAGCTTCTTGATTGTGCCTTCTGCCATCTCAACTTCTTTCGAAAATAACTCATGGTGCGATAAACAACCGAACATCGACTGACTCGCACCCAAAAACTTAACGCCAAGATTGTATCAATTGGAAATTCAAATTCCACATTTTTGTTGGAAAAGATTTCCAGCGGCTGCAAATCAGGTTGTTTCTGCTTGTTTTTCCAGTTTGTTTCGGGCTTTGAGGCATTTTCACCCGCTGAATAAGTGTTTTGAATGACTGATATGCTCGTTAAAGGCGCGATTGTCCAGCGATGATCAATCCCCGACCGGATTTTTCAATTCCCCAATATTTTCCTGACTGCGGTTGAATTCGTCGCGAATACGGGCAACCCTGTCGAGTGCCGCTGTGATTTCCGGACGGATTTCTTCAATCTCATTTTCAATCTCGGAGAGTTTCGAGACAAATCGCTCTCGGGGCTTGTCCACTTTGTCCAATGCGCTGACCAGCTGCAGGAGTCTGTTCTGTTCCGATTCAGCCTTGGCCAGGCGGGATTCAAGCAACTGCAAGTCTGACTCGGCAAGTTTTCGGCGCTCGCGGATTTCTTCAATTCGCTTTAACCAGTTTTCAAGATCGTCGGATATCTCGACTTTGGTTCGCTGCCATGCATTCAAAGCATTCTCCGACAGTTTTTTCAACGGCACCAATTGGGTTTGATCTTCCACGCGAGTGATCGCTTTCGTCGAACTGAGGTTGGCTTTGACTTCGGAGCGAAAATATGTCAGATCGCCACTGATTTTTTCAGGTTCCGGTTCGAAATTTCCTGCTCCTAGATTCAACTTCAATAGTATCTGTCGTGGAGTGGAATCCCTGTTGTCCAGGGAGATTTCATATTTTGTTGTCGTTTGTTGCGTAATCAGGACGTCTTCGTTCTGAAATCGTGCACTCATGACCCTCGTTGCCGAATCGACAGCTTTTCCATCGATGGCAACCGGCTGATCGATTCCATAATTCAATTCCGACATGTCATTGATTTCAACACGTGGCATGCTGGCATCGCCGACGAAGTTCCCATTGCGATAGACAGCCACTGGGCCCGGCACGAAAGCGTTTCCTGTCGTGTTTTCGATCTGTGTTACCAGTTGAGCCGGAGTTGAGGCCTTGTAACCCTCAAAAACGGTCAGCAACGTCGACGGAATTTCCTCGATAATGACTGGAATCATCGCACTCTTGCCTGCCTTCAGATTGACTGGCTGTTGAACCCGGAACGTGACCATTCGTTCAACACGTGCGACATCGGCGACGGTTTCTACTCCCGATCGAATATCCATCTCCGATGAAGGGACTCCTCCAATTGCACCCCCGATCCCGCCGCCACCACGTCCTCCAAATCCACCTCCTCCAAATCCACCACCTCCAAATCCACCACCTCCTCCAAATCCGCCGCTGCCACCACCGAAGCCGCCGCCCGAATCAGCTTTGGCCGAATCCCATCCGCTACTTTGGATCGTCGATAGGTCGAGATCATATACGTTCGTCGTCGGAAGTACGCCAAAAATGGAAAGTCCGGCGTCTGGACGCCTGCCCAATATGGGATCGAACAGATTGGCGTGAAACGCTTGAGCGCGACCACTGCGAAGTTCGATCTGTACATCCTGCCAATCGGAATCGGTGACGTTATCAATATGTGCCCAACCTTGAATGGACGCCTTCCCGTTTTTGTCATCCAGCCGATAGGTCATTCTCCAGATCGGTGCATCGATGATGTAGGCGAAGCGAACCTGCCGCTCGCCTTCGCCGGAAAACCGCAATTCCAGCGACTTGGTATCCGTCTGCCTGGTATTGGTCAGTCCAACCATTGCCTGCTTGAATTCTTTGCTCAACGCCTCATTTTGAAATTGAATCGATTTCACATCGGCTATTGCAAAGGTCTGCAGGCCTTCATCCTTCAACAGTGTCACCGATTCAATCAATTCTCTTCCCGCCTGACGGTTTTCAACACTAAAGATCGCTCCAGTTTGTTCCGAATTGGCAAATGTCAATTCGATTCTTTCCCCGCGATATTTTTGCAGCAGTTGGGCAATCGTCAGGGGTGGCTGCATTTGCCGAGCCGCAAGGTCTTCTCGGCTGGGTGCGGTTTGATACTCCACCGACTGAACTTTCCCTCCGCCGGAATCTTCGAACACCAGGCTTTTCAAGACGTCGTCGACGGCGTTGCCGGCAAAGTCCAGTTTGACAAGTCGATTATCGGTTAATGCTCCTGAATGAATGATCTGGGCGATTCCGGTATTGAAAAAGACGATTTGGGTGATCGGCAGTTCGGTGTCTTCAAACCCGGATTCGGCAACCGCGTTGGATTCCAGTCGATCCTGATCCATGGAAATCGGAATTCCAGACGACGCCGAAACATTTGCCGCGATGATCATCACGAACAACATCACGACCAGTGAAGAAACTGCATTCCTGCGGCCTGATTGAGAAGGGTACAGGGCGTTCATCGGGACGGACATTTCGGACTCCAGGAATGATGAGGTGAAGGCTGCATTGGCTTCCCGTCGATTTCGGGAAAAACGCTTTCATTCACACTCGTTATTGCCGGCCCCGTTGATTCGTCTATCATAACCAGGGGGGCGAGGTTTATCAAGAAACGGTTTGCGATGCGTCATTTCTTTTTCATTTTGGCAATGCCAGCTGGAATAGCCAGCCTGACATTTGTTCAGGCCTGCTGCGCCCAATCCTCAATAGTCCACGTTCCAGTTGGCGGCAATTCGGTTCCCGTTTCCGCAACAGACTTTGGCGGTGAAACAATGGTGCCCTTCAGCATGTCGAGCCGCGCGCGAAGTTGGGAACACTTCCTGTCACAACCCCATCGGCAGATCAACGGGCCAATGACTGTTAAAGAATTGTTATCAATGCTGGCACAGATTGGAGTGCCCGTTTACCTTGACCAATCGGCGATCGATGATCAGTGCGATTCGGAAACAAAAATCGTACTCGATGAATTGCCTTACCCGCTTTATCAACGACTCGACAATGCGCTGAGTTCGTTGAACGCAGAGCTTGTTCTGTTTGACAACCAGTTTTCCATCATATCCCGCGACATCGCCGGCGATCCCGAATACTTTTGTACGTTGACTTATGACGTGTCGGGCATGGACGCCGATCCGTATGAACTTGTGAGATTGATCACGAGCTCCATCAACCCGGACGACTGGGACGACTCCAATGGCGATGGCGTTCTGGAAGTATTGAGAACC
The DNA here is from genome assembly GCA_041751295.1 of Mariniblastus sp. Lineage (GTDB taxonomy): Bacteria > Planctomycetota > Planctomycetia > Pirellulales > Pirellulaceae > Mariniblastus. The sequence goes on along the minus strand of JBGSXT010000809.1, from coordinate 319 downwards.
AATGGTCGACGCCTGTTGGTGATATCCCAGTCCTATCCGGTTCATCTCAGGATTCGCCAATTGTTTGATGGCATTAGCCGAACGATCGGCGTTCCATCGAATTCGCCTGTCCGACCAACGGAAGTACCAGGCCCGTTTTCGAATGCTTCCTCATCTGTCACCATACCCCAAACACGAAGCAGCCAATCGCCGCATGTCATTCAGAACGGCCAGAATCAATTTCATTCACGATCTGGCGGAGTTTTCTGATATGAGTGACAGGACGATCTTCAAAAAAATTATCGATGGAGAGATCCCCGCCAATATCGTGTTGGAGAAC
>JBGSXT010000808.1:0-1564 GCA_041751295.1 Mariniblastus sp. | reverse complement strand
CCGCTCAATTCGGATCGAGACGATGGTAGCGATGGCAAAATAGGCGATATTAGTGACCAGATTACAAAACAGAATGGCCGACAGCAGCCGTTCGGAATCACCAAGCAATTGCACGGCCGTCTGCTCGCTGCGCGATCCGTTTTGCATCGTCCGCAGATCGCTAGGGCGCAGGAAAAACAGCGCGGCCTCGCTGGCCGAAAAGAAACCGGAGCAGCCGATCAGAATGAACATCGCAATCAGCCACGGCAGCAGCGTCAGCAATTCATTCATGGTCTGCCAATTTTGATCGTCCCATGGAAATCAGAAACTCGCTCAAGCGTGGAATGACCATCGCGGAAATGGAAAAACCATAAGCAAAAGTCACCACCAGAATGACGGATAAATAGTTTCCAACCAAAAAACTGGTAATCGAATAGAACATCGCGATCGGCAACAGGATCGATGCCAACACCAGCGCTGAAGACGGCGTATGCCAGCCGATTGCTACGTACAATCCTATCGATCCGCCCACAATACAGGCAAAAAAAGGAGCCAGTTGCGCTTCGACATTTCCGGTGAAAGAAACCATCATCACCATCGCCGTCACGATGCCCAGAAACAGGAAGAACACCGTTCCCAGGCTGACCGCAATGGCCTGGCGACTGTTGAAATAGGACATCCCCGTATGGATTCCCAGGACGATCACGAACAGCGCCAGAATCAGCCAGCCCATGATCAGATACATCATGTTTTCTGCTCCCAGGACGTTTGCATACCAGATCGCCACAAACATTAACGTAGGCAGCAGAATAAGATCTGCAGCGACCCAGGCGACGCCGAAAATTTTTCCAAACAGGAATTCCCTGGGAGACAGTTCGGTCACCCGCAACAGATCCAATGCCCGGCCATCGCGCTCGTTGGTGATCGATGTTACCGCCAGGGAATTGATCATCACCAAACTGACCAACAGGAATGGTGCCAGCGGACGGACGGTCACGTTGATCGCGATCGCCGCCGAAGTTGTGGTACGGGTCGCTGCACCGGAGGCAATCAGCGAGAACAGTGAGAACGCCACGAACGCTGTCAATAACCAATACGCCATCCGGATAAAAATGATTTTTCGACCGTAGGCCCAGGTACACGCCTCACGCCAGAGAACTGGATTGTCCCAAACCTGGCGACTGGAACTGACGCGTTTTTTTCGAGTAGTCCCCGATTGGCCGGCTGCCTGTCTGTCTTCCGCAGGATTCGGGACCACCGGATTGCCGCTGGCGTCGATGGCGACCTGGCCCGTGAATAGGTTGACATCATTCGCAGTTTCTTCCTGGTGACCCGAACGCAATTCCCGATCGGGATTCCATTTCCGTACGCGCAGGATCGCAATTCCGCACAGAGCCGTCGACAGGGCACAGGCAAACAGCAGATAGGGAAGAACTTTTTGAGGCCAGATGTCGGATACTGCCGGCTGACTGGCGGCAAGCACTGCCCGCAGTGGACTGGTTGCGTCGGAAATCGCGATGGTTGAAACATTGGCCAACGGGCCATCCAGCAATCGCAGCCCTTCCGCCGCACCGATCCAGAAAAC
>JBGSXT010000807.1:0-3055 GCA_041751295.1 Mariniblastus sp. | reverse complement strand
ATCGCCGTTGACGTCACCAATTATGCTGCCCATGTCTCCATCAGCGATTTTGAAAACTTCACCGAAAAGGTCGACAATATAGACATTCCCGGCGAGATCGTCGCCAAAAGCCACAATATTCGCCAGGCTTCCGGCATCCGTTGTAAAATTCCCGTTCCAACGAAACACGGGTGTATGGTTGGTGCCATCAAAATCATCCGGGTCCGAACCGTCAAACCTGAATGACCAGAAGTTGTTCGAGATGTAATCCGCAAAAAAGTATCTGCCGCGCAGACTCAGGATCGGACCTCGATAGACGATCCCGCCGGTCACGGATGCGCCCCCGAAATTGCCTGTGCGAGGATAATCGTAAATCGGGTCGACACCATCTTTCGGCTGAGGTCCGCCAACTCCGGGCGTCGCAATCGTGCCTTCCCGCAATCGCCATCCCATATTGCGTTTCGGGTTTCCGGCCGCCGGATAGAAACTGATTTCTTCGCGGGCTCCCTGGCCGACATCGCCGATGTACAGGTCTCCAGTTTCCCGGTCGAAACTGCAACGAAACGGATTTCGCAAACCGTAAAGAAAAATCTCGTCGTCGCCGGTAACGCCAACAAACGGGTTGTCCTGCGGCACGGAATAGTTGCGATCGGCATCTGCGGGAAAGTCGTCTCCATCAACGTCAATTCGAATCATTTTGCCGAGCAGATTGTTCGTTGTGTCCTGGCTGTTGCCGGTGCCAGGCGTGTGACCGGTTCCACTGTCATTTGAACTCCCGCCGTCTCCCGTCGCGACATAGAGATATCCATCATCCGGACCGAAACCGATCCAGCCTCCGTTGTGATTCCCCTGCGGCTGGTTGATTTCCAGGAGTATCTGTAACGAGCCGGCATCTGCGGAATCTGCCGTGGTTCTGGTGAATCTGGCGATTCGCGTTCGAAACGAACCCCCGGCGCTGATCGTGTAATTCACGTAGAAGAACCCGTTGGTCTCATAGTCAGGGTGAAATGCCAATCCGAGCAGTCCACCTTCGAAAAAGGTATCGACGCTCGGAACCGTCATGAAGGTCGTGGGAGTCTGGGTGGTGTCATTCAAATTCAGGATTCGAATGGCGCCCTCCCGTTGCACTATGAACAAACGGTCGCCATCGCCTGGCGCGTGTGTTGCAAAAATCGGAGAGGCAAGTCCGGCGGCGACCCGCTGCAGCGTCAAACTTTGAGCATGCAGAACTGAAGGCAGCAGGGCCAACATCAAGACCAAAGAAAAATTCTTCAGGCATTTCGTATACATGGGTAATCATCCAATCCTGTTGAAATACATTTGTGACGAACCGACACGGTAGAACTGTCATGAACCGGCTGTAATGAATACTTTCCGTTAATGCCTGTCCCAAAACCTGGTCGGGCTCATTCTCCCCCACGTTGTTAGCCACGACAACTTTAATATTCCTTGCAGCCCAATGCGAAGAATGTGGGGAAGAGTGCTGGGGTGAGAGGGACATCGGGTTTTGGGATAGGCTGGTATCGCTGACCAATCTCGAATCGCGCCAGTTGCAGGCCTCCGCGCATTATATCCGGCTGGCGGACTCTTCAACTGTCGCGTCGCTGTTCAACTCTGGAAATGCAGGCGACAACACTGCGGGACCCCATCAATCGATGTGAGATTTACTCAAACCTGGCAGAAAAATAATTGGGCAGTAAATTGCGCAGAGGAGCGCGTCGAATGGTCGCTTGGGCGAATCCGGGTAACCGCCAAGTTTGTTCTATCCGAATTTGACATTGAAGGTATTGGGATGGCCAAGCGCGAGCATTTCCCACAGCTTCCCGCGGCTGCGCCGCACCGAAACGAGTTTCGGCGTTACCCTGTTACCCAGTTCGGCATTACAATCCAGGAAAATGGAGATATCCCCAGGACTAAACTCGGCAGGCGGGACAGCGCGCTAACGAAACAGATCGGCGATTTCGATTTGTAATTGGCATCCCGGTCCAACCGTCAGGTCAATCGTGGCGTAGTCGTTTTGCTCGATCGTTGTCCAGGACGATTCCCGCCGAACGGATGCGTCGACGGTTTGGTTTGCTGGATCGATGATCAAATAGATCGGAACCTGCTGATTAAAATACAATTCCCGTTTTGGACCTATGTCTTTTTCCCGCGTTGAATCCGACAAAATTTCGGCAACCAGTTCCGGCGTCCGCTGTACGTGCTTGGCGGGAACTGGCCCGCATACGACAATCACGTCTGGCCGTACGACCGTGAATTCATCGACGATCCAATCGATTTCATAAAGCACGCGACAATCAGCATCGCAGGCATCGAGCTGGCGTGACAATTGCGCGACCAAGCGAGCCGCTACCGATTGATGTTCACCAAATGGAGATGGGGTCATCGAGACCGGATATCCATGCCAAAGTTCCCAGTCACCCTGCCACTGCTGATAATCAGTGACTCTGTATTTCGGCTGGTAGCTTCGGGCTGTCGACATGGCAACTCTCCTCGCTCCATTCTATACGCTACCCGGGCAATTTTGAAGCAATCGTCTGAAAGTACCAATTGCGAGTGCAGAATAAGAATGGGTTTTAATAATCCAGTACGTACCTTTTGCGGAAAGGTACGTCGACGGAAATTGCTGATGTTGAGCCGATTCAAAGTCCGGTTCGGCAACCCGGACGTACTTGTGAAACACCTTCCAAGACCAGTCGTATTTTGGCGGCCGGAAAGTTGCAGTTGCCATGGGCTTTGGATTTGGCACAATGGGCTTCAAGAGGGAGTCTTTTTTCAGGGTTGGATCGACAGGAGTCTGGATATGGCGAGGACGAAGTCAACTACGGCGGCCAGAAAACGGTCTGGCACTTCAAAAAAATCAAGCAGCAAATCAAAATCGGGCATCGTTAAGTCGACCGCCGGGCCAAGCACCAAGCCTGCCAAATCCCGCCAGCCAAAGATTCTGTCGCGCGGTGGAAAACGAAAGATCGGAATCCGCGATCGGCTGGGGCAATTGACCTACCGGGGTGCCTGTCGGTTGATGGGGAATGAAGACGGGGAATCCCGCTTGCGGCAGGGAGGGAAATTTGAAATC
>JBGSXT010000806.1:0-9355 GCA_041751295.1 Mariniblastus sp. | reverse complement strand
GAGAACCAGCCTACGTTTCCGCCAAACTCGAAACCGACAAAAAACGTCCCAGTCGCAGCCGTAGAGAAACCGGAGGTCGCATTTATGGCAGTACCGCCTACAAACGTATCTGTGCTCAGAGTTGAACTGTAGTTAACCAGTGCAACTCCATCTAAAGAACCGGCATTCAGCGTTTTTCCAACGCCATCGTTCCACTGTGAGAACGAAGCACCGACTTGATCAATACCAACGCCGATGATCCCGCCGAACGGGTTTGAACCAGGTGAAAACGTCAAATCCACTATATCCGCCTGCAATTCGGGGGCGGCATACATGGAAGACATCGCCGCACCAAATGCGGCAACTGCCGTTGTGGCCAATCTACGTTTTTTCATTTCTAGGTCACCTTTCACCAATAAACAGGATTGAAAATTCTCGTAAACATTATCAACAACCAAATGTACGTTATCTAACATAGTTGTTCATATAATTGTTGCTAGCGTTATAGACGAAAAAATCGGCACTTTTACCAAATAAAAATTTACTTTTCGATTACGCCTTTTCCTGTCATTGAATTTGCAACCACTGCTACCAAACCGGCGCCAGTGGTATTGCCGAAGAAACCGGGACGCAAGAAAGGGAAGCGGCACGGGCCCAGGTCAATCGCATGGCTCCGCCCCGGATTGATGCGCGATGTGACGTACCCCTGCCTTGCCAGTACCCGGATTGCGGATCGCGGCAAGTCAGTCGGGCGCAGGCGTTCATGCCCTGCTGGCTTTGCTGAACAAGGAACTCGGGCCTTCGCATGGCAAGAGCGTGCGATTGCTGAGGCTCATGTTTGCTGAACTGCAACCAGGTCTCAATATCCCTACGTGATTTTCAATTTTCTACCGCATCGACCCGCAAATTGTTACACAATAACGGACGTTTCGAATATTAACGCTCAAAACTGCATCGGCTTCAGTTTGCGGGAGCGGTAGCCGCTACCTTCAGTAATTTCGATGTCAGAATCGAGGTCTACTGATTCGAGAAGCTGCAACTGCTCGCTGTTAGGCCATTTAATCTCGATCCGCTCAATTCCGGCAGCCGGTCCCAAACCGATTTCCTGGCGTATCGGGGAACCTCCAAAGCTGCTGACACTTCCGACGGCACGGTGTATTGCTCTCTGTCCTTGAGCATCGTTGACAACAACCTGAACGCGGGCTCCCATGCCGCTCCGATGGGAGCGGGTGCCAACCAGTCTCAATATGACATAATGGTTGCCATGTCCCGCGTTTTCGAATAAGACGTTTCGAAATTTATCACCGGGATAGAATCCGCCCAGCTGGTGGTAGATATCCTGGTCGCCATCGTTGTCAATATCCGCAAATGCAACTCCATGCCCTTTCTGCAAATGGCCGAAACCACCGGATGTTGTGACGTCCTGAAATGATTGTCCGGAATCGTTTCTGAGCATTACATTGGGCATCAATGTCTGATATTTTGGATCGCCAGTCGTCAGATAGACATCGAGGAATCCATCATTATCAAGATCCCCGAAATTCGCGCCCATTGGGGCGCAGGGGAAATTGAGACCTGCCTTTTCGCCGATTTCCATGAATGTTCCATCACCTTGGTTTCGATACAGCCTGGGTCGTTCGGCGCCATTTTGCCCTTCCAGATAGTATTTTGCCAGATGGCGAACATTGGCCTCGAAGGCCGCGACAAATAAATCGAGCCAACCATCATTGTCGAAGTCGAAGAACCAGGTCGCGAAACTGCGACGCGCAGGCTGCGTCAAGTTCAATTGGACTGCGACGTCTCGAAACGTTGCGTCTCCCTGATTCTGGTACATCCGGTTTGGACCCAAGTTGGAAACGTAGAGATCGAGATCGCCATCGTTGTCGTAGTCGCCGGCAGTTACGCCTTTCGCGTAACGATCATTCGTTACACCAGCGGCATCGGCCCGATCGACAAAAGTACCGTCTCCCTGGTTCATGAAAAGTTGCGAGGGAAAGGAACCACCTCCGGCCTGCATTTCAAGGCGAGATTCATTGCCAATGTAAAGGTCCAGATGGCCGTCGTTGTTGAAATCACCCCACACCGCCGCCTGGGTTGGAAACGCTGGTTCGGCCAGTCCCGCCCGTCGGGTTACATCTTCGAACTTTCCACCGCCGTTGTTTTGCAACAGAGAGTTGCGAATTTGACCGTCGTCATACAGCCACGCTCCCCGCAGTACCAGAATATCAGTATCACCGTCCCCATCGTAATCAGCTCCAATGGCGTTCAATCCACCCAATTGTTCGTCCAGTCCCGACGCCGCAGTCCGATTGGAGAAAGTTCCGTCCCCGTCATTGACGTAATAGGTCAGTGGCCCCTCTGGATCGTACGTGCTTGTAACAATATCCAAAAGTTGATCGCCGTTAAAATCTTCCACGATCACACCGCCAGCAAGATTGAATGTGTCGACGCCCAGATCAGAAGCGCGGTCTCGAAACCGCCCAATGTCGTAGTCAGAATCAAAAGCCGATTCCGGAATTCTGAAATCTGGCGGTACGCTTTCCGGATATTCGCCGAGCGCCATCGTAATAATGTTCAACAGCCAGATCGCGGTGAGGTTGTTCGGTTGCACCGCCAGTATATCCAACAGCATCTGCCGAGACTCGCCAGCCGGGCCCCGCTCGACATGCACACCGCCGCCTCGCAATGGAAAAATACAGCAGTCACAATTGTGCTGCTTGATGCAGTTTTCAACCTCGGCCAAGCGCAGATACGTAAAGGCCCGGTCAAATTGCACCTGTTGAAGCGAAAAACCCGGGGGCAATCTGTCCCGGAGTGCATAGGCGTCGTCGATTTCTTTGACGGCTTCGTCGACCTCGCCAAGCCGCAACAGATGACGCGATAGATCGACGTGATTACGAAGCATATCCGACGGCAAGGAAATTGATACTCGGGCCTCGCGAAGTCTCGCCAGTTGCCGTCTGCCAAGGAACGGGTTTTCACTTTCTTTCAGCCTTTGAGCAATATCCAGAAATTCACGGGCAATTTCACTCTGCCTTGAAGTTTCCGGCTGCTCTTCGATTATTGAATCCGTTACTTTATCCAGGTTGGAAGTACTCGGTTCCGGCACCGAATAATCGCAGCCCGAAATCAACAGCAGACAGATCTTGAACGTCAGCCAGCGGGCCCGACGAAATTGGACAGCAGTCCGGGATTCCGGAATTCCGGACAACGTGGTTTGTATCGCCCTTTTGAACATTGTCGATAGTCGAGTCGATGGATTGTCCATTTCGAATATTTCAGAATATTTTCGAGCGTGAATGGAAACGATCGGCGGCAACCAGTTTGCAACTAACCCGACCGTCGGGCCAAGTCATTTTAGCGTGCATCAAGCATACTGAACAAATCCGAAACTGTTGGAATGCCCAGTAATTCCTCGATGGAATTTCCTGCAGAATCTGTAACAATCGTGCCAGGCATTGCATCCGAATTCAGTTGATTTTTCAAATGGTCTGCGACCATGGTTCGCTGCTGAGCACTCAGGTTTGACAAGATGGTGTAGGGAGCCTTCTGTTGTTGCTCATATTGGACAAGTTTCTCGGTATCGTCTGCCAAGTCTATCGGAACTCCATAAAACGCGACTCGTTCACCAGCAAAACGATCCATCAGTTCGGCGATGAAATCAGAATGCTGGCGACATGCCGTGCACCAGGTAGCCATCGTAAAGAAAACGCGAAGTTCGGCATTGTCACTCTGCAGCTCTGGAACGTCGAACAGGAAAAGACCACGATCGGCAACAACAGGGTTGTCGATGCCGCTGCCCGTAGCTGGTATGTACGATTCAATCCAGTATCCCGAGCCGTCGGGAGCATCTGCAGGATTCTCGAAAAACGTTATCAGCGAGCCCGATCGAATTTCATTAGCTACCTGCTCTTTGCCTGACGGCCAGCGTACTGAAACAGCGTCGGCATTCTGATTGTCGCCGATTCCAATGATCAACGTTGAACTATTCTGCGCCGCAAATCCCTCACCACACCTCAGTTCCCGGACCATATTGAGTTTTCCGACACGAACAGCTGCCACTGCACCATAACCATCGCGGCAGGCCCAACGGTCATCGGGCTGCGAGGTCCGGTTTCCGCCGACGAATCGAATCGCTACAAATCCGTGTTTCGCTTGCGGAGTTTTCGGATGATTGTTGTGAAAGATCTGAAAGTGAGGATCGTTGGTGTTGATCAGTGCAATGTCCTGCCAGCCATCATGATCGTAATCCCAAATGGCAAACGACCTTCCGTCCGCGACAGAATCAGTGCCGGACAGCGGTGACAAATCCTGAAATTTGGTTCCCTCCGAATTGAGAAACATCTTGTTGCGTTCCATTCCGCTCAAGGAATTCAGTTTCTTATTCTTGCCATCTCGAACATTATTCTGATCGATTTGCAGATTTCTCCATTCGTGGGACTCTTTCGTTTCGGCATCGACACCACACTTGGAACGCACGACCGTGCGCCAGTATTCACTTCACAAGTCCTTGGTAGTCGCATATTCCCTGGGTGCCGTAAAATACCCGCTGGCAACGTACAGATCGAGAAAACAGTCGTTGTTGACATCCATAAACTGTCCGCCCCACGACCAGCCAGCCTTGTTAACATCGAGCCCTTTCTGTTCGTTTGACGACGCAAGAACAAATTTTTCCGGTAAATTTCGATAGAGTCGATTGCCGTCAGCGGACCGACGGAACCGACGATCGAGGTTGTCGAAATGTTCGGTGATGCGAATACCCGCCTTACTATACATGTTCGACACGTACAGATCATGGCGACCGTCCAGGTCGTAGTCGCCCCAAGACGCTCCCATGCCGAACCCCATCATCGTCTCATCACCGACAGTCGAAGTGACATCGCTGAAACCGGCTGGGCCATCATTGCGAAACAGATTATCGGGGGCGAAATCGTTGCTGACATACAGGTCCGGGTCACCGTCGTTGTCGTAGTCGGACCACGTCGATTGAAACGTATTCAGATACAACTCCAGTTTGGAATTAAATTCCGACAATTCAAAACGGTCGCCCCGGTTGATAAACAGGTAATTCGGCGGGCCAAACCGGTTTAGATAGCGATCCGCATTTTGCGATTGGCTCAATTCCTTGATCACGGACGATTGTTCCTTCGTCAAAAACACATCGGACCAAATCGACCAGTCGTTAGCGCCTGGGAAACCGTAAGTCGAAAGGTAAATATCCAGCAAACCGTCTCCGTTGACGTCACTGGCCGACACCGACGTCACCAGGAAAGGCATATCCATCCCGAAGAAATCGCGCGATCGATCGACGAAAACACCGTTTTGATTCTCCAGGAACATACTTCTTTCAAGATATCGACCGAGTAACAGATCCGGGTCCCCGTCATTATCAAAATCCGCAAATGCGGCCGAGCTGGAACCGCAGAAAATTCCCAGTTCGTGTTCGGACGTGGCGTCATAGAATGTGCCGTTCCCCCGATTTCGAAACAGCATATTTTTCCGCCATTGTTCCATGATGTACAGGTCATCCCAGCCGTCATTGTCAATGTCGACAATCGCAACCGCTGGATGTTTGCCGGTCGGGGTATATTCGAAAAATCGGGCTGCCCGTCGATCGGGAATTGTCGATACCCCATGTTCGATTGCTTGGCGAACGTATTCGAAATGTTGCGAATGCTGGACGACTTTCCGATCTTCTGCAGAAAAACAGTTTTCTGTTGCTTCTTCGAACAGTCGCTGGTCCGACTCACAGATATTCATCTGGTCGAAATCCCAGATACCTGCTTTCCAAATCTTGTCCCCGTGCGAAACCCATGTTACTTCGCCGCTGGCCTCAATCATCCGCCATTTACCCGAACGTGTTCGAGCCAGCGCCGCAAACCCTGTTTTTGACTTGAGTGATCCCGGCAATTGACTCCGATCAGAAATCCGAATTGCATACAATCTCGCATGTTCAAAATAATGCACGTCGTCAAACAGTTTTGACCAGATCGTTCCCGTTCCAGACAGGCTTTCCAATTGCGTTTTCAATTCAACTGGAACCGTCCGGCAAAATCTGCTGGGCTCCAGCGTGTTGGATATTGTCGCTATGTCGCGAACCTGACATTTGGAATCAAACTCCGAACGAGCTTGAGCATTGGGCAACCGCAGATTCAAAACAGATTGGGACAGCGTTGCCAGAACAGGGTCAATTTCACGAATCAGGTCTTCGTTGTTAACCAAATTGGCCACGACAACGTTTCGGTCCAATTCACCCGTCGCCGCCTCAGGTTTGCCTCGCTCGCGATTCCAAAATCCGGGCATTGAAAACGCGACCAGAGCAAATCCTGCAAGTAACGCAATCAATAACACGAAACACGTCTTGTTGGAAGTCATATTAAACTCGTCTCATGCAAAGTTCAAATCACAGCCGACGACCCCGCTTCATCGCGCATTATCATTAACTAGCCGACCGAGATCCAGTTCGATCGAGTAGCAAAAAAAAAACCGTTGCCGAACGCAACGGTTTTAGTTTTATCTGATTCGCAATTGCGATCGTATCACTTATTTCTTGCGATTGCGACGAACGCCAGCGGCGCCCAGAGCCAATACGCTCAATGCTGCCAATGATGTTGGTTCTGGAATAACGTCTGTTCCACCAACATGCACGCTCTCGCCAGCACTGCCGTATTCGCCAGGCCCGATCAGATAGGCACCAGGGTTACCGGCAATCGTGACCTGGAACCAACCAACGTTGCCGTTGTGGCTGAAACCGACATAATGGGTACCCGTTGTGCTAACATTCGTGAATCCAGCAGTAAAACCTGTGAATCCATTGGTCAAGGTCGAGCTGTAATTTACGAGAGCCAAACCACCATTGAAACCGCCAGATCCAGCTGGAACTGCAGTTACGGCGTTGGTTCCACCATTCCACGCGGCGAATCCAGCACCAACTGGGATCGCTGAAACAAAAGTACCAAGTACGCCTTCAGCGATGTTTGTTTGACTAAAAGTCAAATCTACGATGTCAGCTTCAAGATTCGGAGCAACATACATCGATGCCAGTGCCGCACCAAACGAAGCGGCTGCCAATTTTTTCTTAATTACCATAGATCGCGTCTCCCAGAAGAATTAGTTGTAATGGACAAACGTATGTCCTTGATCTACAGCGTAATGCTTACAATCGGTATGTCAAGCAAAATTGGAAAAAACGTTGGATAAATTAAAAAAAACGAAAAAAAACTCTGAGCGACTTTTTTCAATGTTTTTAGGAGTGTTTTCCGGCCAACCTTTCCACTATGTGGTTTAAAAGTCAATAGACTTCGCTCGTCTTGGCGAAATGTACATTGGATCGGCCAATCAGTTTTCGGCAGTAACGCGCTGGCGATAAAGCGAGGGATCGACGACGGCGGCGATTTCGCGTGGATCGACGTCCAGTTCCAGAAATTCGACTATTGTTTTCGCCACGGATGCTGGATCAGAAATCACGTCCTGATAGGCGATTCTCACCGTCGGATGTTTGTGCAGCGCCAACAAATTAATGGCGAATTGCGCTTGTTGTTGAAAAACAGCGGCCAGACGATCTTCTCCGATATCGGCGCCATTTGCGTTTAGACGCTCAAGCATCTTTTGCTGCGAACCAATAATTTCTTCAATATCGCGATCCATGAAGATCACCTTGTAGCGATGCGCTTGCGGAAGGTACGGAATCAGCGGCGCGACAATTTTGACGACTTTGCCATCGCAATCGCGCAGCCAGCTGTTTCGTTTACCTAGTTTTTTCACGATATCCGCTTCGAAGTAACCCTTAGGATTACTTTCATCGGCTTCCCGCTTTTGATCCGAAAAAGGCTCCAGCCCGGCAGCGGTCAACATCTGCATCATCATCGACGTCCCGGAGCGGGGCAGCCCGGAGACGATCACGATATCGCCCGTCGGCGACAGGGAATCACTATTAATTTCCGGGCGGTACATTCTGGGTTGGGCCAGACAGCGTACAAAGTCTTCGGAATTCTCTTCATCTCCACCGACTTGAGGCAATTGTTCCCGGATAGCGACAGAATCAAACTGAGGAAATTCGAGCGGTTCGTTCGAGTCGGCAACATTGACACTTTCGCTGGCCAGTTTCTGCGCTGCCCGACGATGATATTTCGACAGGTCATTGTCCGGAAGTGAGGTGGAATATATCTGCACCAGCAATTCATGCGCTTGTTGAAAATTGGGATTCTGGTCAATGGCTGTATTCAGCCCCTGAATCGCACCCTCAATATCGCCAGATCGTTGTTTGGCTTGGGCCAGAAAAAAGTGCGCCACCGGAAAATGAAACTTGAGTCCAATGGCCTGTTTTCCAAAGTCGAGTGCCTTGTTGTACTGTCCCATTTCAAGGTAGGTCCGGCAAAGCCCCATCAACCCATTGGGATGAAACTCATCGAGTTCCAATGCTTTGTGAAATGCCCGTTCCGCATCCTCGTGCCGATCGAGCCCGAGGTAGACGGTGCCAAGGTGATACTGAAAGCCGGGATTTCTCGATCGAGTCATTTCGGCTTTATCCAGCAGCTCCAATGCCAATTCAAAATTGTCGTTCGATGTTGCAATGGTAGCAGCCAGGAAGTCCAAGGTTTGCGGATTACCTCGGGCAACCGCCCTGAGTTTTTTGATGTTGTGATTCTCGAGATCGCTGAACAGGATCGGTTTGCCAAGTGGGTCAACCTTTGCCAGCCTGGGAGGATTCGAAGGATCGTCCTGATTTTGTTCGTCGATCTTCTTCATTTCCAACCATTCTTGCCGGCGTATTTTGGCAACTTCGGCGATTTCGGCAATTCGTTTAGACGCTTCTACGGCCGCCAGTCGCCAGCGCGAATTGAGATCATCGACCAATCGTTCGAGATCCGCGTTGCGGCCCATTGTTCTCAGACAATTCGCCAGTTGAACCCCGAATCGAAATTCCAACGGGTATTTACTGTACAGATTCAACAACAGCGGGACGGCCTCTCCGTGCATTTCGGCATCCATGTAGGATCGGGCAAGGTTGTAATCAAGCTCACGGTTACAATAGGCGATTGCCTTTTCCGAATTGTCGTCAGGCCGTTCGATGTAACCCAGCGCGATCAACTGTTCGAGAGCTTCTTTCGATTCGGATGGATCGATCACCATGTCCTTGGAATGTTGGCCATCGTTGCCGTCAACTTCTTCCCAACTGGGTATAGTCCTGATTTCCGGTTCGGTTTCAAAAATCTCGACCAAAGGCTGACCGTCCATATCTTCCCCGATCGGCAGTCCGTAGATGGTTAGAATCGTTGGTGCGATATCGAGCAAATTGGCGCCATGAACAATATGGTCCTTCCTGATACCCGGTCCACAGGCCAGGAAGATCCCGAAGTCGCGGTGTTCAGCTGCC
>JBGSXT010000805.1:0-13036 GCA_041751295.1 Mariniblastus sp. | reverse complement strand
GATACGCGAGGAATCACGGATGAAGACTCTCTACAATGTGCAGGTGATTGCCTGCATGACTTTATTGACTCTGGTATCGCTCGATCTTCAATGGGCGGCAGGACAACAGCTGGGCCAGGGACTTAATCAACAGACCATTGTCGATGCCAGCCTACGACAACTGGAAGTCGTTGTCGGCGCTAGTCGCCGATTGAAATTCGGCTACAAGATTCCGGAGCTGCTGGTAGAAAATCCGGACATCATCAAAGCGACTCCAGTGGCTCCGACTGAAATCCTGATCTCCGGTTTGCAGGCCGGGATCACAACAGTGACCGTCAGCGATCCGGAAAAAAATCTCCAAACTATTACGATTCGAGTGACCGCTGATACTCGAAAGCTGGAAGCTGCCTTGATTCAGCACTTCCCTGATTCCAACGTCAAAGTTCACGCTTTGCAGACTGGCGTCGTACTTAAAGGCACCGTTGCCCGAGCTGACGATGTGAATATCATCATGGCGATTGCCAAAGATTATTTTCCAACCCAGGTGATCAACCAGATGCAGGTCGAAGGCTGCCAGCTGGTTGCCATCAAGGTCAAAGTATACGAAGTCAATCGTTCCAAGTTGCGAACGTTGGGCGTCGACTGGGCTTATTTGGGCAACGACTTTGGGATTTCATCGTCGGTTAGCAATATCATCCAGAACGTCAGTGTGGCTACCGGAACTCTGACAACCAGTGGTGCTGAAACGCTCTCGTTTGGCGTCTTGGGCGACGACAGCTCGTTCTTTTTGTTTATCGAAGCATTGGAACAGAACAATCTGGCAAAGCTGCTGGATCAGCCCACGCTGGTCGCCCAAAATGGCCGACCCGCCGAATTCCTTTCGGGTGGTGAGATTCCGATCGCAGTCGCCAGCGGACTGGGAACCAACTCGATCGAATTCCGTCCATTCGGAACCAAATTGGACATGGTCCCAATAATTCATGGTCAAGGGGAATTAACACTGGAAGTGCGGGCAGAAGTTTCGGAAGTCGATAACAGTCTTTCGTTTGGATCGGGCGTACCAGGATTTCGAGTTCGCCGGGTCAATACCGGGGTGCGGATGAAAGCCGGTCACACATTAGCATTGGCTGGAGACTATCGTGAGGAAACGGAAACGGAAAAACGCGGAATTCCAGTGCTGATGCACGCGCCAATCATCGGTTCCGCCTTTCGTCGAACCTCGGAACAGACATCGGAACAGGAATTGGTGTTCCTGATCACACCACGGTTCATCTCGGAAGTTGATCCGACCTACATGCCACGTCTGGGACCAGGCCAATTGACCGACAAGCCTTCCGACCATGAATTGTTCCTCAACGGTTATTTGGAAGTACCAAATTGTAATGACGATTGTCCGGTCAATGACCGATTCGACGATCCGGCAAATTACGACGCCTATCCGAATTACCCCTTGTCGTTGGACCCCGCGAACCAGCCGCAAGGTTCCCAGGACCAAGAGCCGATGAATCAGTCAGAAGAGCCACAACAGACGGCTCCTGATGCCAGCCAGTTCAAAAGCGGCGGGCAGTTTCCCGGCGTCCAATCTCAGCAAACGACACCCAGCGGTTATGGCCGTTCGGTGGGCGGATTTGGAAACTCGGATGCTGTCAACGGCAATGGCCAATGGCCACAAGGTAACTGATTCGGAATGAAATTTTTACCGAGGCGAAATTTTTCGCCTCGGTTTCCATTCGGGGATATCGGATCGGTCAACGATGCCAGGCACCGGTAAGGATTGAGAGCAGAGAATGAGTGGAACGCTGAGAATTTCGATTTGCGATCCAAAGGAATCTTCCCGGGACCGACTTAAGAAGTTTCTGATCGGGATGGAAAAAATCTGGTTGGAGGCAGACTGTTCACGTTATGAGTTCTTTGCCGAAATCGTCGGCCAAACGACTCCCGATGTGGCAATCATTGATCTTGATTCAGACGATCAGAAGGCATTGTCGCTGATCGATACGCTATCCAAAAAGTTCCCCGCGTGTAACGTGATCGCGATCAGCTCGCGCAGTGAAGGACAGTTGATCCTCGGAGCAATGCGGGCCGGTGCACGGGAGTTTCTCAGTTCTCCGGTTCAAATTGATGAACTGGTAGGCGCTCTCGACCGCGTATCGGTAACCCATTCAGGCACCGGCAAATCAAGCAAGTCAGGCTCGGTGATTTCGGTGGCCGGTGCATCCGGTGGAGTCGGTACGACATCAATCGCTGTCAATCTAGCGAGCGCGTTGGCCAGCAATGTTGACAACAGTGTCGTGCTGGTAGACCTCGATTTGGCGCTGGGCGATGCTGACGTTTTTCTTGATATGATTCCTGATTATACACTACTCGACGTTGCCCAAAATATTTCGCGACTCGATCTGGCATTGTTGCGCAAGTCATTGACCAAACACGCCTCAGGCGTCTACCTGTTGCCCCGACCGATCCAGTTGGAAGACGCCGGTACCATCTCCAGTGAAGACTTCAAAAAGGTGATTGGACTGTTGAAGGCATCGTTTTCCCATTTAGTGATTGACCTTTCCAAAGCCTATAGCGCGTTGGACTTGACGGCACTGAAGGCTTCCCAGCACATCCTGTTGCTGACACAACTTGATTTGCCTTGTCTGCGAAATGTCGTCAGGCTGATGACTTCGCTGGATCTTCACGAGGGTGTCACGGACAAAGTCCGGATCATCGTCAATCGCACCGGCCTCGACAAATCCCATATCAGCGCCGCCAAAGCGGAAGAAACCATTGATCGAGAAATCTACTGGCGAATCCCCAACGACTATACTGCCGTTTCCGAAAGCCGAAACAATGGTGTTCCTTTGTTGGAGCAGTGGCCGAAAGCAGCCATTACAGCTGCCATCGCCGAATTGGCTTTGAAACTGGACAATTTTGAGGCCAATGCCGGTACAGAGGCTGCTTCTGCCAATGCTCAGAAAGATAAGAAAAGCTGGCTCAAGTTTCTGTCGAAGTCAAAGCCCTGAGGCCCTTGTCCGGCTGGCATTTCGTACAT
Source organism: Mariniblastus sp. (assembly GCA_041751295.1). Lineage (GTDB taxonomy): Bacteria > Planctomycetota > Planctomycetia > Pirellulales > Pirellulaceae > Mariniblastus. Next base: position 10,023 of record JBGSXT010000805.1, on the reverse strand, counting down.
TCATATTCAGCCTGCTGCTCAGGCAACCGATTCGATGCTCGATGGAATTGTGTCTTGCTGGCATAGGCGTCGATGTGCACTTTTTTTGCAAGATCGAGTATCATGATCTGACCGGCAAATTTATGACACATTTTGAAATGGATGAGCATCGACGAATTCCAATTACAACTCGAGGCGCACGAGTATTTTCTGCGTCAGGCCATCGCCCAAGCAAAATCCGCATTTGATTTGGACGAAGTCCCTGTCGGAGCGGTAATCGAGAAGCATGGACGATTGATCGGTGCCGCCCACAATCAATGTGTGGCGCTGCGCGATGCAACCGCCCATGCGGAAATGCTGGCCATCACCCAGGCATCCGAATCGGTCGGCGATTGGCGATTGGAGGATTGTACGCTATACGTCACACTTGAGCCCTGCGCGATGTGTGCGGGAGCCATTGTGAATTCCCGAATTCCCAATGTCGTTTTCGGTGCGATGGACCCCAAGGGGGGAGCGGCCGGGTCGTTGTTCAACCTGTTGGACGACTCGCGGTTGAATCATCGTTGCCGTGTCATCAGTGGCGTGCTTTCCAGGCCGTGCGGCGAACTGCTGACCGATTTCTTTAAACGCAAACGCCAGCGGGGAATCGGACTGTAATTGGCCACCCGTTTCCGTGTCCCAGAATTCAACTTCCTGCAGGAATTGAAATGTCAATGATCACAATCGAAAATCTGAGCGTTGGATTCCGGGGACCGCCCTTGCTGGACTGCGTATCATGCCGGATTGAGTCCAACCAGAAAATCGGACTGCTCGGTCGCAATGGGTCTGGTAAGACGACCTTGATGCGGATTCTCTCCGGAGACCTTGTTCCCGACAGCGGCAACGTTGTTTTCACGTCGGGAATTCGAGTCAGCCTATTGCAACAGGAAGTCCCTCTCAACGCATTTGGTACGATCACAGAAATTGTGGCAAGCGGACTACGGGCCACAATCCCTGAATCAACAGAACATGAGGACTGGCGATGGGATGTCGATGTCAACGGGATCATTTCGCGGATGCAACTTGATCCCTTGGCCCAATTCGAGAAACTCTCCTCTGGCATGAAACGTCGGGTGCTGCTGGCCAGGGCGATCGTCAGTCAGCCGGACCTGTTGTTGCTCGATGAGCCCACCAACCATTTGGACATCGATGCGATCGCCTGGCTGGAAACGTTTTTGGGTAAATGGGCAGGCGCGTTGATGTTCGTGACGCACGACCGCATGTTCCTGAGACGGATCGCAACGCGAATCCTGGAAATCGATCGGGGCAAACTGTTCGATTGGACCTGCGATTACGATACGTTCTTGCTTCGCAAAGAGGATTTATTGGCGGCGGAAGAGAAACAGAATGCCCTGTTTGATAAACGATTGGCCGAAGAAGAAGTCTGGATTCGCCAGGGCATCAAGGCCCGGCGAACACGAAACGAAGGTCGCGTGCGGGATTTGAAGCGGATGAGGGAGGAGCGAAACGCTCGCCGTGAACAGCAGAAGACTGCCAGTCTGCGCATCAACGAGGGGCAGAAGAGCGGCATGTTGGTGATTGAGGCCAAGGATGTTGCCTTTGATTACGGTCAATCGCTGGTCTTCTCGAATCTGACGACCTCGATTATGCGCGGGGATAAAATCGGGATCATTGGGCCCAATGGCGCCGGCAAGACGACGTTGTTAAAAGTTCTGTTGGGAAGTCTGCCAGCGACACGCGGTCAAGTTCGGTTGGGTTCGAATCTCGAGATCACCTACTTCGATCAGTTGCGCGAACAGTTGGATGAAGAAAAAACGGTCCAGGATAATGTGGGCGATGGCTACGATGTCGTTGGCAGCGGTGAATCCAGGAAACACATACTCGGATACTTGCAGGAATTCCTGTTCACCCCCGAGCGGTCCCGGACCCCTGTCAAGTTTCTTTCCGGCGGCGAACGGAACCGGATCCTGCTGGCCAAACTGTTTACCAAACAGGCGAATGTGATTGTGCTGGACGAGCCGACCAACGATCTCGATTCCGAAACGCTGGAAATGCTGGAGCAGAGGCTGGTCGGTTTCGGCGGCACCATTCTGCTGGTCAGCCACGATCGGACATTTCTAAACAATGTCGTGGCCAGCTGCCTGGTTTTCGAAGATGGCCACATCAAAGAATACGTTGGCGGATATGACGATTGGATTCGCCAACGGGCGATTACGGTAGAGCTGGAATCGGAAGGTAGGCAGGAAGGTAGGCAACGTGTGCAATCGAAAAATGTTGTTCAGAATTCACAGACTCGCAGGCTGAAGTTCAACGAAAAACAGGAACTTGTGCAACTGCCTGAATTGATTGATTCGTATGAATCCCAAATCAACATATTGCATGAATTGATGGCCAACCCGGATTTCTATCAGCAGGGCGGTGACGCCATTGCGCGGACACAGAAAAAGTTAACCGATTTGGAGCAAAAACGGTCAGCGTCTTACCGACGCTGGGAAGAGCTTGACGCCCTGAACGTTTAATCGCCCAGAATTTCAACGTCAGCCCGTCCAAACAAACCGTCCACTCCAACAGCAAGCCGTCAATCAATATACTGCCAGCCCAAGCGATCCATAATGATTGCCCATGGAAACGCGACCACCGGGCCATCCACAGTCAGTGTGATGCGGGTTCGGACATCTCCGATCGGACCGGTATACGCATTCGCATCCGCAATCTCAACCGTGACCACGTCATCGACAAGTGGAGCGTTTCGAGTGTCGAACAGTTCGTATTCGTTTGTCAGAAAATTAAAAAACTCAATCTGCTGTACGAGGTTGGGTGAGCTGACACGATACTCGATCTCGAATTTGAGCAACGCCGGCGCGACGGACGGGACCGTTCCGCGAAATTCCAGCTGCAATGCCGGCTGGCCGTTGGGCACTGCTTCGCTTCGATAGTTCAACGTGACATCGTCGCTGACAAGCAAATCTGCCGGCGAACCGGATTCGTAATCGCCAACAAACGGCAGGACCAAATCCAGCGTTCCATCGGTAAACAGAAATCCGTCGACCAGTTTGAACACACTACCGTCATTGAGATTGCACATGTACAGATTGCCTTCGAGGTCTTCACCCATCGCGACAATTCGTCGGACGATTCCCGCATCCACCGTAATATCGTTTGTCCAACGGGTGAGAGCATTGAAATTGTTGCCATCAAACGTGTCTGGATCGGAACCGTCGTAACGAATCGACCACAGGTTAAATGAATTGTAGTCGGCGAAAAAGTAATTTCCCTGCAACGCTTGAATCGGCCCCCGGTAAACAACTCCACCAGTAACGCTGGAACCGCCAAAAGCGCCGGTGCGGGGATAATCATAGATGGGATCAACGCCGTCAACCGGCTGGGACCCACCTACTCCACCGGGCGTAGCAATCGTGCCTTCGCGCAAACGCCATCCCATGTTCCTCTTGTCGTTTCCAGTGCCGGGGTAAAGGCTGATTTCTTCACGGGCACCTTGACCGACATCTCCGATGTAAAGGTCGCCGTTTTCACGATCGAAACTGCAGCGAAACGGGTTTCGCAGTCCGTACAGAAAAATCTCGTCATCCCCGGTTACTCCGACGTAAGGATTGTCAGCCGGAATGGCATAGTTGCGCAAAGGCTCTGCCGGGAAATCATCCCCATTGACATCAACTCGCAACATTTTGCCCAGCAGATTGTTGGTGATATCCTGACCGTTGCCGGTTCCAGCCGTGTGCCCCGTGCCACTATCGTTCGCACCACCCCCATCGCCGAGGGCAATATACAGATATCCATCCGGGCCGAAATCAATCCAGCCAGCGTTATGGTTGCCGTCCGGCTGAGCGACCTCCAACAACACAAGCTGCGAGCTGGCATCAGCGGTATCTGCTGTAAGTCGGGTAAAGCGGGCAATTCTGGTTCGAAAACTGCCACCGGCAGAGATTGTGTAGTTGACGTAGAAGAATCCATTCTTCTGGTAATTTGGATGGAACGCCAATCCCAGCAGTCCACCTTCAAAAAAGGTATCCACACTGGGCACAGTCATGAAGTTCGCACCATTCAAGTTACCCGTGTTCAAATTCAGGATACGAATAGCGCCTGCCCGTTGAGCAATGAACAGTCGGTCCCCGTCGGTCGGCGCATGCGTCGCGAAAATCGGACTTGCCAGACCGGTTGCCACGCGTTCCATGGTCAAGCTTTGCGCGTTCAGCAACGCGGGAATCAGACCCGGCAATACAGCAAGCAGCAGACTCTTCAAAACAAACGATTTCATTGGAAAACTCCAAGGTTGCAACGAACTATTTTCGATCACGATGGTCCGGCCAATCGCGACATTTGAGTTTGGAATCAATTGCAGCAGTCTAACACGGCGGTTGAAGAAATCAAACCTGCCGAAGACGCAACATCCGCATTTTGTCAGGAACGTGAGCAATTTCACCAATTGCCGCGACCGATCCAATCAAACATTTTTTGGTTTTTCAGCATCGCCGGGGCGGTTTCCGAACGCCCGTTGGGCCAGCATCAGGATCACTAGGCCCAAGACTGCTACCGGCCCACCTTCCGCAGCGGTCCAATACCAGGGCATTGGCGCGAGAAAATCGACCACAAATATCGTGGTGCCAATAACGATGTGCAGCCAGCCAAACAGCCATACCAGTCGCCAATGTTTTTCCAACGTCATTGCCGTGTAGAACATCAGGACACCGTGGACACCATACAGCAGCGATGTCGATCGGGCCAGATAAACCGTGAGTGGTCGGTTCGGGAATTCACCCAATCCAATCCATTCGCTTGTTCTGGCCATCCAGACAACGGGAAGCAAAACGGCTGCGAAGGCGACCATCAACACCAGTCCGGACAGCATCAGCAACCATTTGAGAACCAATGGGGCATTCAATGGCGATTGCTCCATTTTTTCGCTGGAGCCGCCCGCGCCGAAAGCTGTTTGCGATCAATAATCATTTCGAATCCACAGCTACCCAGTAAATCTTTCAACCGGCTGCATAATTCGTTGTTGATATCGACTCGCAGTTTTTTCGAAACAAGATGCACTTTGAATCCGTTTTCCAGCGTCACATCGAGCGTCAAATTGCATTTACCCGGATATCCTCGCACGATTTCATAGGTCCGTTTCAGGACCTCGGTACTGTGTTGCGCCTCGTCGATGCGCAGTTTGATTTCCCGCGTCAAGCTCTGATCCAACTCGTCTAGCGGAATAATCCGGTCAACGATCAGGTTCGCGTCGTCGCCACTTCTGCGATCGATCGTTCCCTGAATTACCACAATTGCATCGGGTTGAACCCATTTGCCCTGCAAAGCAAACTCGGTTGGCCATTGAATGCAGCGAATCGCTCCATCGACATCTTCCAGATCGAACATTACATATTTCGTCGGCGAATTGGCTTCCCGCACACGTTTCACATGCGAATGCCGGATGGAAGTTATCATGCCCCCCATCGTGACGCGGTCCCGGTCACCGGTTTCAGTCAGGCGCGCCGTTGTGTGAGATGTGAAACGGGCCAGCTGTTCCGAATGCTGGGCAAGTGGATGGCTCACGAGGTAGAATCCCAACACCTCTTTCTCCACAGCCAGCTGCTGTCGCTCATCCCATTCGGGGATATCGGGCAAATCAGCCACTGTATCTCCGGCTGGTACTTCATCGTCGTCTTCACCAAACAATGATTTCTGACCGCTGCGGCGGTCCGCCAGCGCGGCAGCACCAGATTGCAGTGCGCGATCTAGAATGGCCGTCAATTGGGAACGCCGCGCCTTGAAGCAATCCATTCCCCCGGCCCTGATCAGCGAATCGATAGCCGCCCGACTGCATCGGGATCCATCCACCCGTTCGCAAAAATCGTACAGATCACCATAAGGTCCATTTTCCACGCGGTTGGCCACGATCGCTTCGGCTGCTCCGCGACCACACCCCTTGATTGCGGACAGGGCAAACTCGATTCGGCCATCACACGCATCAAAATCGACGCCCGAGGTGTTCACGTTGGGCCGTTCCACCACAATAGCCATTCGCCGGCAGTCTTCGAGGTGTTCCACCAGTGAATCCTTGCGAGTGAAGTTGCGATCGGGGATGTCTCCACTCATCAGCGCCGCCATGAATTCAACCGGATAGTGGGTCTTCAAATAAGCCGTCTGATAGGCCAGCAACGCATACGCCGTGGAATGGCTTTTGTTGAAACCGTACCCGGCAAATTTCAGGATCATGTTCCACATGTCCTGTGCATCATTTTTCTTCAGCCCCTGTTCCTGTGAGCCTGCCATGAATTGCTCGTAGTTCTGGGCAATTAATTTTTCCTTCTTCTTGCTGATCGCTTTGATGCAGGTGTAGGCGGCAGCCAGCGGAATTTTCCCCAATCGGTTGAGGATCTGCATGACCTGTTCCTGGTAGACCATCACGCCGTGAGTCTCCGCCAGTATCTCCTTCAGCACGGGGTGCAGATATTCCGCACGCCGACGGCCAAGTTTGACGTCGATGTAATCCTGGACCATTCCCCCTTCCAGCGGCCCCGGACGGTACAGCGCATTGGTGGCAATGATGTCCCGGAAATGGTCCGGTTTCATTTTCTGCAGTAAATCGCGAATGCCGCCACTTTCCAGCTGAAACACGCCTTTCGTTTCACCTCGCTGGAGCGTCGCAAACGTGGCTGCGTCATCGGTCGGAAACTTCTGCGGATCAATCCGGCAGCCAGTCGTGGTTTCGACGATTTCAACAGTGCGATTGAGAACCGTCAGGTTCCGCAGTCCAAGAAAATCCATTTTCAACAGCCCGGCGGCCTCGACGTCACTCATCGACCACTGGGTAATCACGTCCTCTTTACCTGTCACACGACCCAGCGGAACGTATTGCGTTAACGGTTTATCGCCAATCACGACGGCAGCTGCATGGGTACCGATATTGCGAGCCAGTCCTTCCAGCTTCATCGCAAAATCGATCATTTCCCTGATTTCCGGATCCCCCTGATACGCCAGTCGCAATTCCTCACTGATGTCGAGCGCCTTTCGGATCCTGATTCCCAAGTGTTCCGGAATCATGGCTGTAATCTGGTTCACTCGCGCCAGCGGAATCCCCAAGGCGCGACCCACATCCTTAATCGCCGCCTTGGCCTTTAGCGTGCCAAACGTTCCGATTTGGGCGACATTGTCTTCGCCGTATTTGTCTTTGACATATCGAATGATTTCTCCGCGCCGCGCTTTGCAGAAGTCGATGTCGATATCTGGCGCTTCCAGACGATTTTCATCGAGGAACCGTTCAAACAGCAGCCCGTATTTGAGCGGACAGACAGGGCTCAGGTGCAACCCATAACAAACGATCGCACCCACTCCACTTCCCCGCGCCGTGGCCGGAATACCTCGCTGCCGCGCCTGCGCCACGAAGTCCCAGCAAATCAGAAAGTAGTTGGCAAAACCCAATTTGTTGATCACCGCCAACTCCCGATCCAATCGTTCCATCACAGCATCCGACAGTTTACCGTCGCGCCTCATTTCGGGTTGGTCGGCATAGCATTCCAGCAGACCTTCGAGGCACAGCGATCGCAATTTTGCTTCCGCCGTTTCGCCAACCGGCAAATTGAAAACCGGGAAATGGCGCACGCCCAGCTCCAATTCAATGTCGACGGAATCTGCAATCTCCTGACTGCGGGCAACCGCTTGCTCAAGCTTCGGAAATCGGGCATACATTTCGTCCGGGCTGCGCAAGTAGAATTCGTTCCCCTCCATCTTCAGCCGCCGCTGGTCGGTGCGGAATTTTCCAGTGTTGATGCACAACATTACATCCTGGGCCTCGGCGTCATCCCGATCGACGTAGTGGCAATCGCTGGTGGCGACCAACGGCAATCCCATTCGATTGGCCAGTTCAACCGATCCCTGCAAGGCAATCTGTTGCATTTCGACGCCGTTATTCATGATTTCAATGAAGTAGCGGTCGCCAAACAGTCGGGCAAACCACGCCGCGACCTTTTCAGCTTCCTGCAGGTATTCTTCAACGCCATTACCGCCAGCATTCAAAATCGCTTGACTGAATTCTCCCGAAACACATCCGCTCAAACAGATAATCCCCTCGTTGTGGGTTTCCAGCAGGTCTTTGTCGATTCTGGGTTTGAAGTAAAAACCGTCCAGGCTGGCGGATGAAGCCATCTTGATCAGATTGCCAAACCCAATCCTGTTTTGACAAAGCAGCGTCAGGTGGTATGTCGATTCGCGAACACCGGTACCGGCACGATTCAAACGACTCCCTTCCGCGACGTAGGCCTCGTATCCGATGATCGGCTTGATCCCTTTTTCCCTGGCTGCCTGGTAAAACTCCAATGCGCCATGCAAATTGCCATGATCGGTCAGCGCCAAAGCGGACATGCCGTGGTCGACTGTTCGCTGCACCAGCCTGTCGATTGAACTTGCCCCGTCGAGCAGGCTGTAATGGCTGTGGCAATGCAAATGGGTGAAAGGTCGTGCTGTCATGATTTCAAGTTCCGTACAGGGTCCGTCCGGGAAAGCGGCGATTGAAAACTATGTCCGTGTACCGCCTAGGATAGGCCGTTTCCAAATTCATTCAAGCAACCTGAAAACGATGGGCCATTTGGTCGTTGATCCCCTTGAATGACGACGCACCTACCGGATTTCATTCAAATTGGCGATCCTGCTGATTAATAAATCTGCCAAGTTCACTGCGGGAAAGAGTCTCGCTAGCTAGTTATCCATATCACTGATGATCTTGCCGCGTTTAACTGTTGTTTGGTAGGTATCCTATACGATTTCCCGGATTTCGCGAAACGATTTACAACGTTCGCACATGTAGCAGCTGGAACGGCAGGTCATGTCTGAATCAAACGATGAAAGAATTCCTGGTTGGAAACAATCCTTGACTGGCAAGCTGATCGCGGCAGGAATTTTTGTCGTCATCGGGACTGTCGCAGTCGCCGTTTCAATGCGTGTTTTCAAAAACAGTGAACAAGTTGAAGCTGTCGCCGATTCCGACGAGAATGCTGAACTTGTAAAAACCGCGACGCAATCCGAGGCGAACACGAATCTTAAAGTCCAGCCGGTTTCAACCGAAAAATCGCCTACAGCGTTTCTGTCTCAAACGCCGAATCCCGGCACACCGGATACCGCAGCCAATGCCGATTCATCGGCATTCAATGCGAAACGGGCCAGAATCGGTTCTCCTCCCAAGCTCCGAGAAATCGACAACAGTTTTGGTTCAGACAACGGATTCAAACCAGGCCAAAACGACCGGTTCGCCAACCAACGACCGGCGCCAAGACCTCCGCAGGCTAAATCCTTTGCGATGCCAGAAATGGTTCCACCGCGATCGGCATCACCCGCCACGCAGGAAAACAGTTTCGACGCGAAGTCAACACCTGAATCCCAGAGCCTGCCGGCTCAAGTCCCGGTAAATCAAAACTTACCTGTCGATTCACCGACCAATCGATTTCAACAGCTTGCAAATGGGCCGCCCGAATTAGTCAACAATCAGCTGGACAATGCCAATTCGGCGGCTCAGGAATTTGCTGCCAAATCGGAAAATACGTTGCGGAATTCTGATGATCGGCCGATCCAGATCAACGACAATCCTGCTTCAAGTGGCAAGGACACGGCTCCGCCGTCAAACACACTCAGCCCGGCGGCGGCGGGTAATGACTTGCCGCCGATCACGCCCCGCGCTTCGTTTGATACCTCCAAAGACCTGCAGCCATTCAATCAGCCATCGAATTCTCCAGGCGCACCGTTTGATCCGATGCAGCGCAGCCAAGGTCTGACTGCTTCCGACTCGTCCACGGGAATTGCCGCTTTGGGAAACACGCCAACTCGGGGCTCTGCAGAGAGTCCGGTCAGCCAGGACAACGACCGCATCAATGCTCCGTTCGCCAATCAAAGCACCACGGCACCGATTGTAACGCCAGCCGCCAGTTCCAGCTCATTGACTCAACCGACACCGGGCGATCGCAATCTGGAAGGTATGCAGGCCCCTTCCGTTACGATCGAGAAAATCGCACCTTCGGAAATTCAGGTCAACCAACCGGCTGATTTCCA
>JBGSXT010000804.1:0-2227 GCA_041751295.1 Mariniblastus sp. | reverse complement strand
TTGGTCGTTCGTCATCTTTTTTCCGCTGAACAGCGGACTGAGGTAGTTGCTCAACAGGGATTCATGGACTTTGGCGTTAATGTCCGAATCGGAAAGATCGTAATTCGACGGCGCGACGGTTGCTGCCAGGTCGTAGCGAGTCACCCGCTGACCGGCGGCAATCAGGCGATCATGCGTTGTATGGACGTAGATAGAAGGGAGCGCCATCTGATTATCAGTTTGACGCTGGTTCAGCGTTTTGTACTGTTCAAATCCGCGAGCAAGAGCCTCATCCGTCTGTTGCCGGAATTGCGGGAATACTTTGTCGATGGTCCTTTGCCGCGATATTGCTTCGGATTGATATTTGGTTTGGCAATATTTTTTGCGCGCGATCCGTTGAACCAGCCGCAGTTTGCTGTCAATGTACTTGAACCGCGAGTTCAGTTGCAGGTCGCCGTAAATATCGCAGTCAAACATGCCGCCTGTGTTGGCGAACAGATCCCGTCGCACGTTGAAATAGGCCTCGGCTCCCGCGTAAGCGGTGAAGCGACCAGAACGGGTATAAGTGTCGGAATCAATGTTGCCGGTGAAATCGATCGTTGCACGAGCCTGGTAGGGATCCGGAGTAAATGCAACGGAAACCGTTCCATTGGCGTTGGCGACACCACAGATCCGGCGGCCCAAAATCAGTTCATTGACCGGTTGAGTCCGATTGACCGGTCGAGCAGCCAACTGATTGACGATTCGATTGGAAACGGTGACATGCAGATTGGCGAGTGAATATTGCGTTCGAATTGCAGCGATCAGATCGGGAACCTGGCCGGCACCTTCCAGCCATCCGGACAATTGGCCAACGTCGGCTGCGGCCCGACGATCGTTGACGGCGGCCAGCAATGATTGCGATTCCTGGAGTTTCTTCAACTGGCTTTCGAATTGACTCTGTGTGTTCGGGTTGGCAGCGTTCAAGTAGGCCGTTTTCAGGTGGTTCAACGAATGGAAGGCGGAGCTGAAATAGACGTCGTTCCGCTCGGTTCGCAATTCGTCAAACGGCGCCAGGTACGAATTGAATTCAGCCAAGGTGGGTTGGAATCTTCCGACCCGTTCCGATTCGAATTTTTCCAGCTCAGGTATTTCCTGTTTGAGCTCCGCGATCCGATCGTCGATTTTCTGAATCGATTCCTGCAGCACCAATTGTCGCGCATCAATGCTTTCGAGTTCTTCCTGTTGCGATATTGGGCTGGTCGTTTCGGTTTGAGGGTCCCCGGATTCCGGGCTCGCGGGTTTCAGTTGCAGTTGATCTGGCTGGCCAGGCTCTCCATCGTCGGGCATCGGAGTTGGAACATCTCCGTCCGGGCGTGCACCTTCGATATCCTGAAGCCATTTTTTAACCTGCTCCCGCTGTTCATTCAGTTTTGCAATTTGTCCTTCGATAAATTCCTTCTGAAATTCATTGGCCTTAACGTCAGCTTCGATAACATTTCGCGTTCGGACCGGCGATACTTCAAATTTGATGGATTGGAGGAATGCCACCGTTTCATCCAGCTTGAGTGCATCGAATAATTGTGATCTCTGACTGCTGTCGAAGCGTATCGTGTAAAAACGCTTTAACATGTTGACGTCGTCGATCGCCGTCGCGCGCATTGATTCCAGGTCGGCAAGCGACGTTTGTTTGAATCGGGATTGCGAATCAGCAATCGAAAAGGCAATGTCCGGTGATCGGCTGGCCATTTGATTCAGATGGGCTCGAATCGCGTTGCGGGTTCTCGTGAAAAAAGCATGCTCAAGACCTGGAGTTCCCGATGCAAACCGATTGTGTAATTTGGATAACGCAACTGGATCAGCGTGGTACCCCAACGCCGCTTGGGCGTCCAGAACATTGAGATTCAACACCTGCCGCCAACGCCGGGCATTGGCATTGGCTCCCAGCCAGCTGTTCATGTGAGCGACAGAGCTACGGAGTTCCGATTCAGTATCGGCGGCCACGTCCGCCAGATTTCCTAACGACATGGTCAGCAGAAAAAACAGGCACGCGGCGAAAACAGATTGCAATTTTCGTGTCATCATGATCAGGGAAATGCAGTTAGAGTGCGTGGCAGGTTGATTTGAAGCACCAATGCTAATTCCGACGGTTCGGAAAATCCAAAACAATCATTCTGACTTTCCATGAAGGGTACGACAAACGCTCATGGGATTTGGTGCAGGTTCAAATCAGAATCACCAGAATCGGGATCGGTACTGCTGGAGATTC
>JBGSXT010000803.1:0-3514 GCA_041751295.1 Mariniblastus sp. | reverse complement strand
CTGCGCTGCAGGTTCAATGGCTGTCGTGGGTTCACAGCGGCAGTCCGATCGAGCCGCTGGTTCAGCTTGCGGCAGGCAAGTCTGCACCGCCAACCAGTCTGGTCGATCCGGCCGCCACTTACACTGTCGCGGAAAACAGCCGCTCAGAGCCCAATCCAATCGCCGACGCAGTTGACCATGTTAATACGGAATCGAATCAGCTGAACAGCTGGTACGCGAGACAGTCTCGGTCTAAGCAGGCAGTCGCATCGTCAAACCAAGCTGATTCGCCAACGATTCCTATTGACCCGTTCAAACCATTCCGACCCGGTTCCCTGAAGCGAAGCCAGTTGCCCGAATCTCCCATAGGTCTACGAATGGAAGGGCAACGGCCAGACTCCAACACGACCATTTGGCGATAGCGGCAACGAAGAGTATGGTGGCACAATATCGTGCCACATCGCTGCGTCGTTGTGATTATTGCGATGTGAATTCTGCCTTGTGAATTCTGCTACGGCAGAGCGTCGCACCACACTTGAGGACCCGCATGCCTGGCCGGATCGTCGCTGTAACCGATTCGCATGAATCATGCTGTACGAGTGCAATTATCGCCGGATTCCGAAAACTCATTTTAAATCGACAGATATTGCCAAGGCTGCAGGGTCGCGTACCACAAGGTCGAAGTTTAGCGTAACGACGTTTACGAGTCTTACCTAAACCAGAACTGGCCATCTAATGGACGACTGTATCGATTTTGCAAACCATGAGTTGGCGGACCTGAGAGCAGCAATGTCGCGAGGCCGGAAGAGCACTTCCTCCCTGCAGACTCCGCTCGAAACCTATCTGCGCGAAATCAACGAAATGGGCCTGTTGACCGCACAGGAAGAAAAAGAACTTGCCCGCCAAATCGCTGAAGGAAATGTGCAGGCCCGCGACCGGATGGTACGGGCCAATTTGCGGTTGGTGGTCAATATCGCACGAGGCTATACCGGAAAAGGACTTGGGCTACAGGATTTGATTGAAGAAGGAAACCTCGGGCTGCTGCGGGCTGTCGAAGGTTTCGATCCAACGATGGGGACTCGATTCAGTACTTACGCCAGTTACTGGATCAAGCAGTCCATAAAACGCGCGTTGATCAATTCGGCGAAAACGATTCGCATTCCGGCTTATATGGTAGAACTTCTATCCAAATGGCGAAGAGCGACTGTTCGTTTGACCGACGAATTGAAACGCAACCCGACTCCCGAAGAGATCGCGCGCGTTTTAGGCCTGCCGAAACGGAAGTTGCCGATTATCAAAAAGGCAATTCAAATCTATAATTCGGCACCAACTACCGACCAATCGGAAGCCGGCTGGTCGCTGAGTGAAATGGTCATGGACGAAAGCACGAAATCGCCAGAGGATGAATTGCTGGAATCTGACGTGCTCAGCCGCGTCCGGGAAATGATTCACGACCTCGACGAGCGCGAGTCAACCGTGCTGCAATTGCGGTTTGGACTACAGGATAACGAGCCGCACACACTGAAGGAAATTGGCGAAAAACTGGGGCTGACCCGTGAACGGGTACGACAAATCGAAACCGAAGCCCTTAGGCGACTGGGCGACGGCCTTCGTGACCCGTACGATCTGGAAGTGAGCACGCGGCGATAGGCGGACGGCAGGAGTTTTTCAATGAAAGTTGCGATCGGAAGTGACCACCGCGGCATCGAACAACGCAAAATGATTGCTGCTGCGATCGAGAAATCGGGGCACACGGTTGTCGACATGGGAACCCATACTGACGAACCGTGTGATTATCCTGATATCGCAGCAGTTGTCGCGCGCCGTGTCGCTTGCGGTGATGTGGATCGGGCCGTATTAACATGTGGAACCGGCATTGGAGTTTCGATTGCGGCCAACAAGATCAAAGGGATCCGGGCTGCAGTCTGCCACGACACCCACACGATTCGTCTCAGCCGCAATCACAACGACGCCAATATCCTCTGCCTTTCTGCGGAGACTCTGTCTCCCGTCGAAATTGACGAACTGGTTGCACTATGGCTGAGCGAACCCTTCGAAGGGGGGCGTCACCAGCGACGAATTGACAAAATTGCCAAGCTTGAAAATTGATGTGCACCGTTCCATACAACATTGTGCGCCCATATTCACTCGGAAAAATTGCCCGAATGCACGGATGAAGGATCCAGATTGGGTTTTGGCAATTTTCCATCCGGAGTCTGGGTCGCAGGTTGTTGAAATTGGCGGTCCTCGGCGTTCACCTGCTTCGACGGTTGGACCGGCTCCATATCAATTTCTTCCGAACCAGCCGCCTGCAATTCACGGGGTACAAAAAACGGAGCGACATGGCTTGTCGGTTTGGCAAGTCCTAACGGATCAATACCGACAAACCACCACATCATTAAATGCAGCACCGGAATCGCAAACAGTGCACCGATAACAACCAGTAGAACTTCGGATCGCGTTGTCGCTCTCGCCGCGCTGGCATGTTGACTCTTGAACCTGGATTTCAACAGTGATTTGCAGGCGTGGGTAAATTCGCGAAAATCTGCCCAGGATCGGATCCCGATGAGGGACGGTGTCGGAATTCTTTCGATCGAAGTCTTTCGGGAACTGCGACTTCGGCCCGATCGGTTCTTTTCCGGACTTTCCGAACCTTTCGAACGGCTTGAACGATTCGAATGTCGCGATCGACTCGAACGGTCGTCGGAACCTGAAGTTGATTCCTCGGAATCGGCAGATGCAAGCATCGACGTGTTCGAGGAGTTGGCTTTCAGTTTCGCCAGACTTTCTGCCAGGCGAGCATCTTCTTCGCTGGACCGTGACCGACGGCGGGACCGCTTTTTCTTTTTCCTGATTCCTCTGGATAAAAGTTCTGGAACAATGAACCTGCCATTTTTCTTGGCAGTTATGGGTTCATGGTCAGCCTTGGCAATATGAAACAGTTCGGGCGTATCGATCGCGTTAATTCGATCGGGCGTCTTGACCTTTGCTACCGGTCTTAATTGGTCGATGACTTCCACCGCTGGAATCATTTTTTCCAGGACAGCAGCCAGTTCAAACGATTCATCGCAGATCGGACAGCGCACATGGGCTCTGGACTGTGAGGTAAATGCCGTGACAGGAATCCGGACCACTTTTTCACAGTTGGGGCAGGAGCCGAGTACAAAATCGACAGGTCGGGAATTCTGGTTCAACATCATGACCCGGTAGGAGCAAGGCAGGTATGCGGTAAAATAAATTATAGCAAACGACTTACGTAAAGTCTGCTTTATTCAATCGTTCGAATCGCCGCGTTTACATTGTGTGGGTCGTGCCAACCATGACGATTGCAGAACCGGTTCCATCCTGATAACCAGTTTCGAAAACCTATAGTCCATAGATGTGTGCCAGTTTTTCACGCAAATACCGCATAAACGGAGCATGGTTGAGGGATGATTCGGTAACTCTTTCACCAAGTATTCGGCTGCGGTAACACTGCCCCGGTTCGTGGATATTGGTATTCAACCAATTCTTGAGTGGTGTAAACTCCCCGCTG
>JBGSXT010000802.1:0-4788 GCA_041751295.1 Mariniblastus sp. | reverse complement strand
TTTGTTCGATGCCAAACTTGCAACTCGCCAGGGGAAGCAATTGGCCAAGCTTGCCCGTTGGTCAATGGGCCGCCCCTCGTCCAATTTCCGGGACTGACGATCAATGCCATCGAAATTCTGATGAACGGCGGCGATGATCGGGTGACGTTCTTCAATCAGTGTGAGCGTTGCCCAATTCTCAGGCTTTGATTTGTTCGTCGCCACAGACGAGGGGAACGATCAGGTTATTTTGAGCGATGTTGTTACCGCTGAAGACATCGGCGTGTCGCCCTCAGCAAGCAACGACACCGTGAAGTTCACGCACGTTCTAAGCAGCAAAAACATCAACGTGTCGCTGAAGTGTTTCCGTAAGCGGCGTAATGAGGCCGGCGATTTGGCAACGCGGAAAACACGTTTTCGGAACCGGCCCGTGAAGATTTTCACGGGCTTTTCTTTTATAGTTCAAATAGCTGGCCGACTATGAGACTTTTCCGCATGTGATCTGACCAAAAACTGCCCCAAACCGATTGCCGAATGTGAATATTACGTCGAATCTGAGATTTGTATGGAATTTGGGGTAATTGATGATAGTATCGAATAAGACGGGAATAAGAGAGTTGAAGATTTTGGTCCATCATCCATTGGGGAGCAAACGTGCAAAACAACCGCCAAAAGAATTGCCAATCGAATTGCCGAACCGCTGATTTGCGGCAATATCTCGTTCAACTGTATGGCGGAATGTTCGCTGGCCTCGTATTTCTCGCGAGCGTCGCAAGCTGTTTTGGCGTGGCAGCCAGTCCTGCCGAGCTGGCCGGTTTGCTGGTTACGTGCCTGACATCTTCGGCCTTAATGTTTGCGGCTTCCAATTGTAATTAGCTGGAAAACGCCACTTCGACGGAATGTCCTGCGCAATCGCAACTCCAAGCGTAAACAAGGAAATTTGCCTAAGTGCTTTCGTCGCTTTCGCTTCGGGTTACGATTGGATTCCGAAGTGACGCTGTCCAGTTAGGCTCTTGGGACCCCGCGTTGTTCGGTGGTATTCCCGATTCCCAAATACGTCAGCCAACACCAATTTTTGCAGATCACAAGTTGAGTTATCTCCGCCAGTCCAGTTCAACGATTTTTGCGGGCAAGAATTTCTTGAAACCAGGCAACTCGTTTACAGAAAATGGTTGAGCCCTTTTATCTGAAGCGCGGTTTGCAGTTCGTCAAAATTTGACACCAAGTTCCTTAAGTCGTCTGGTGTGATTCGTTGCACTGATGACTTCAGTGGTTGAGTCTTGGTCACTTCCAGGAATTTTTGCATTTTATTAGACACGTTTTCCGGATCGTTATTCAAGTCTTCGTACTCGATTTCCATAAGCTGTTCAAACGTCTTGGACCAATCGTCAAACTCCTGCCCGATATCCCGATAGTACTCAATTAAACGGATGACTTCCTGAACATTGAAACTGGCTGGAGGCAGATTCTGCGGTTCGCGAATATTGGCCTGATTGGTTGTTTCTCGAATACGTTCCAGGTTGAGCACCGATAACGCTCGTCGCAAAAAGTTTTTCCGATGCAGCGCAATGACGCTCAGCTTCGCCTTTCGATTTTTTAACCAGTCGGTGATTTCGGGAAACAGTCTGGCCTGGGACGGAAATTTGAATTTGAATCCGCGGATGTGGCCTGCATCACTGTTTTCAGTTTGATCCGGTCCAAAATACTGTTCCAGTTCATCCACGCATTGGCGATCGCCCGGATCGTCGATTCTGCCCGGAAATTGATTGATGACTCTTTGGTAGACATTATCGCCCAACCGACGTCCTGTAGGAATTGGTGAATCGACATGGCGGCCAATCGGAAAACAACCGAAGATTTCACCCTTGCATTGAATTTCAGGATGGCTATTGAGCAGCGAAACGAGATGAGAAGAACCGCTGCGGTGTTGAAACCAGATGACAAAATTTCCCATGCGCGAACGATCTTGGAGTGGCAAACAGAAAAAGCCACTCACCTGATCGGCAAGCGGCTTTTAGTGGAGACGATCGGGATCGAACCGACAACCTCCTGCGTGCAAGGCAGGCGCTCTCCCAATTGAGCTACGTCCCCATGGTCAGTGGGCGTACCAAGAGTCGAACTTGGGACCTCATCGTTATCAGCGATGCGCTCTAACCAACTGAGCTATACGCCCAAATCGCGATTTTCTTCAGTCGCCAAAGTTACCTATTGTAGAAAACGCTGATTATGTGTCAAACGGCCTTCCCGTCAACGTCATCGACTGGACGCGACCCGCCGAATGCCCTGATATCGGAGCCAACCGGTTCTTTTTCGGCAGGAGATTCTGCCTGACAAAATCAAATTGTGCAAAACTGTTGAGCAATTTCTATATGATGCATCATGATCGTCCGATTTTACCAATCGGCAAGGTTCGATCATTCCGCTGGCAAAACAACCAAACGGAAGCACGGACGCGAAAAAATCGGCACATTTGTGGTATTTGGATTTCCGATAGCTGTTATGATGCGGGAAATCACTGGATTGGGCTCGCTCGATCTTTCTCCGTCGTGTTTGTTAATGCAATTGAACCACAAGGAACCGTCTTGGGCAGTTGAATCCAAACCCGTCCCAAGGTTGTCGCCACAAGTTCTGCTGCGGATCGCGGCATTTTGAATAGAGCTCTGTTTTCCGGTAATTCATTTTCGAGAACTTTTATTTTTCAGGTTGGGTTAAATGGGAAAATCAGCTTTTTCAGCGGTGGCCGTGCCAACGACTGCGTTCATTTGCGTTGTAATCCTGGGTTCGTCCACAGGAAACGCACAGGAAAAATCCAAAGTCGAAAAAGCGCTCAGCTATAAACCTGTTCAACGGACGGTCGAATACGACATTCCAGCAAAACAAGACGTCGAATCCTGCCGGCTGGAAAAAGCCATTGATAAATTCAAAAAGCCAGGATTCGTGGTTTACGATTCAAGTGGCCGGCTGTTGCGATTGTTCCTGGATATCAACGGTGACAACAACCTCGATTCCTGGTCCTACTACAAGGACGGCATCGAGGTCTATCGCGATGTCGACAGCGACTTCGACGGACGGGCGGACGAATTTCATTGGTTGGGTTCGGCCGGCACCCGTCGCGGTAAGGACATGGACAAAAATGGCACGGTTGACCGCTGGGAATTGCTGTCCGCTTCTGAATTGGCAGAAGAAGTCTTTCATGCCGTCCGGACGTCCGACGCGGCCCGGTTCAGCATGTTGCTCGTTTCGCCATCGGAACTGGAATCGTTGAACCTGGGTGAAGTAGCATCGAAATTGGTGAATGTCAGAATTGGAGAAGCTTCCGCAGATTTCGATTCGTTTGTTAAAGGGCAGAAACAGATTTCCAACCAGACCGAATGGACACAGTTCGGTAGCACGCGCCCTGGCCTCGTTCCGAAGGGGCACGACGGACTTGGTCAGGATTTGTTGATTCACGATCACGCTGCTGCCGTGTTTGAGAATGGGGGCAAGTTCGGACAAATTTCACTTGGTACCATTGTTGAGGTTACTCCCAACAATTGGCGGCTGGTTGAATTACCCCAAATGGTTGAAGAAGGCCAGGTGGTACAGAATGGTGGACTGTTCTACTCCAATTCAGTCGCGGGTGATGTGCCGTCACAAATCGCCGACTCGGCCGCTAGTCCCGAAGCGACTGAAATGATCAAGCTGTTTGAAGAGTATGATGCTTTGGAAAAGCTGTTGCTAAAAGCCACCGGAGAAGTAGAGGTCGCGAAGCTGGAAGAGCAGCGGGCTGAACTGTTGATGAAACTGGCGATGGCTAGTACCGAGTTGGAAGAGAAACAGAATTGGATTCGCCAAATGGCGGACACTGTAACGAGCGCCTATCAATCGAATAAATTCCCGGCAGGAATTGACTTCCTCCAGAAACAGATTTCAAAAATCAATTCGGCTGAACTTTCCGACCAGATCCCCTATTTGGAATGGCGGATCATTTATGCACGATTTTCCGTCGGTCATCAAAATGAAGATCGCCGGGATCGGACGAAGGCCAACGAGTCATATATCAGCGACCTTGCCCAGTTCGCTGAAAAGTATCCGAACAGCAGTTTTACCGCCGACGCGATGTTTCAGCTGGGGCTTAACAGCGAAGTGACCGAGCGGGATGATTTGGACCAGGCGGTCGAATGGTATGATAAATGTCGCAAGTCATTCCCAAATACCATTTTCGGTAAAAAGGCAACAGGTGCTTTGTCACGATTAACATCGCAGGGAAAAGCGATCGACCTTGCAGGATCAACCTTGAATGGGCAAGCATTCGATCTGCAATCATCCCAGTTCCGTGGCAAAATTGTGGTTGTGCACTATTGGGAAACATGGTGTGAAAGCTGTATCGAAGGATTTGAGGAACTGCAGCGGCTGGGCGCGAAGTACGAAGACAAAATTCAGATCGTCGGCGCCAATCTTGATCAGGATGCGGCGAAAGTCAAAGAATTTCTTTCGAAGAATCGCTCAGTGAATTGGCCGCAATTGCATTCGCCCGGTGGCGTGGACAAGAGTCCGTTGGCCATCCAGTTGGGCATTGCCACGCTGCCGATGACCATCCTGGTCGATCAGCGCGGTAATCTGGTCGAAAGCAATATTCCCGTCGACGAACTCGATCGCGAAATTCAGCGATTGCTGCGTCAGGACACTGGCCAAGCCAGCCGCCCCGGAACGAAACGGTAAGCACCGTGTGCAAAATTAGTGTCTGAACATTGGTTTCGTGACGTAATTCCACTTCGGTAAGTAACGATTGAACAGCATGCCGCTGCAGGCACGGGCGATATGTGGGAA
>JBGSXT010000801.1:0-1804 GCA_041751295.1 Mariniblastus sp. | reverse complement strand
CGTTGGAGACATCTGGTACCGTTTCAATTGCAACCAGCAAATCTGACAAGATCGTCAATGTCGCCAAATTCAAAACTAATTGGCCGATCCGGTTTGGCAAGGCAGAATCATCGAATAATCGAGCGAAAAGCGATATTCCGAGGATTTGGAACCCGATCGTACAGCGTTAGTCCTGCACAACGCCCCAGTCCGGACCTCTCCAGGCTGCAAACAAGGGCCGCACATGCAACTGTGAACGGTGGTAACTGGCGATATAATCGGCGGTTCAAAGCAGCTGAAAAACCGGAGATTCCTGATCTGTGAATGCGCAAACCAACCCCAAGCCCGATCTGAATTGGGCAGAAATTCTGCCTTGGACAATTATTTTTCGATCGCTGGCGCCAGCCTGCAGTGTCACTGTCATGGCCTTGGCCATGATCGGCGTTGTTGCAACCCCCATGGGCTGGATTGTGGCCGAATCTTTATTCATTGGTTCGGAAGATTACTTGAACAGCAATCCGATCGTTGCAGAAATTGCCGAGATCAATCGGAGTCCTTATCGCGGCGTCTTCCTGGCATCGGAAGATTCAGACAACAAATTCATGGTTTTGGGTGCCAGATTGAGCGGGCCTCGACTGGTGTTCGAGCAAATGGTCAAACCGTTTTACGCGGTTTTTGGAGGAGCGACGACTGCCCGCGAGTTTCTGTATTTCGTTTGCGGCTCGCTATGGTCAATTCTTGTCTGGTCGTTTGTCGGATTGGGAATCGCCCGAGTGTGCCTGTTGAAACTGGCTCGAAATGAATCCGCCGGATTGGACGATGCATTCGAATTCGCAATCGGGAAATTCGGCACCTGTTTTGCCGCAGTATCGATGCCCATCGGGCTGGCATTTCTGTTATGCATTCCAACTTTTTTTGTCGGGCTGTTGCTGGGTTTCGATTTCGGCGCGTTGCTGATCGGCATATTCTGGTTCGTCGTGTTGGGAATCGCATTCCTGATGGGAATTCTGCTGCTGGGAATGATGGTGGGCTGGCCCCTGGTCGTATCCAGTGTCGCTGCCGAAGGGCAAAATGCCTTCGATGCCGTCACCCGTGCATACGCCTATCTGTTTCAGCGGCCTGTCAATTATTTTTTTTATGCGATCATTGCCATTCTGTTCGGAGGGGTTTGCTGGTTGATCGTCCATGAATTCACTGGATCGGTGATTCGATTGGGTTTTTGGTCGACTTCGTGGGGCGCGAACCGGGTTTCGGCAGACCGGATCGATGTGATCAAGGGCGAATTGCCGTCGTCCGAACGTCTGGACAATTTCGCCGGGATTACACCCCGTTCTCAGGATTCCCGCTCGCGCGATCCGGTTCAACCTGTGGATAGTGTTTTCTCGGATCCGGCAAATCCGGCAGCTACCCCGTCTCCGGCAGGTTTGGATGAGCCACAGTCAAACGGAATCCCGCCCGATCCCGCAGAAATCAACGCCGACAATGAGGTTGCTGAATCGACTTCGTTAGTAACGGCTCGCCGTTTCATCCAGTTTTGGACAGATTTTGCCAAAACGGTGGCAGCCGCGTTCATACACGGACTGTTTTGGTGTATGGCTGCCGCGATCTATCTGCTGTTGCGGAAAGACGTCGACGAAACGGAAATGGACGAGATTTTCATGATCGATGAGCGCCGCACCTACGATCTGCCGCCATTGGAATCCGACAAATACGGCATCCCCCAGGTCCAACCACTGCCCGCCGACGAAAAAGATGTCCCGGACGGCGAATAATAGAATAGCCTGAAATTCCATTCCAATAGCCTGAAATTCCATTCCAGTTTGAA
>JBGSXT010000800.1:0-2068 GCA_041751295.1 Mariniblastus sp. | reverse complement strand
GTGGTCGTTGGCTTTCCTGTGAAAATACAAGTCCCAGGTTCTGTATCACCGTTGAGAGGAATGCAGCGAGGTGTCACCTTGAATGGTTTCAGAATCGCGCCGACAGCCGGTTCATCCACGAAATAACATTCGGCAAACCCGCCATGGATTTCAGGTTTGCTGGCGTTAGCAGGCGTGAAATATTCCTTGAATTCGTTCAGCGAATCAATTTTTCGCGAATTTTCAGTTCGCAGTTTTAAGGCCCGTTCGAACAGGCCGGACTGAATCGAATCGAGAATTTCAGTAACGCGATTGACGAACTCGCTTCTATTCATTCCCGTCGATTTGTCCTGGTCGCGACGACCCACGAACACACTTTCATTTTCGATGTCGCGGGGGCCGATCTCGAGGCGAATGGGCACGCCGCGTTTGACGTGTTGCCATTTTTTCTGGCCTCCAGGCAAATCGCGGTCGTCGATCATCACTGCCAATCGCCGATCGCCGTAGTGGATTGATTTCAATTCCTGCATCAACGAATCACAATACTCAAGCACCGGCCCCCGCTCGACGTCTTTGCGATAAATCGGCAGGATCACAACCTGTTTCGGCGCGAGTTTTGGTGGCAGAACCAAACCGTCGTCATCTCCGTGAGTCATGACCAAGGCTCCGACCATTCGGGTCGACAATCCCCACGACGTGGTCCAGGCGTAAGCCTGCTGCCCGTTCCGATCCTGGAACTTGATCTCCTGTGCCCGTGAGAAATTCTGACCGAGAAAATGGGAAGTGCCTGACTGCAATGCTTTCCGGTCCTGCATCATGGCTTCGATGGTCAGTGTCATATCCGCGCCAGGAAATCGCTCACCTATAGTTTTTTCGCCGCGAATCACCGGCATCGCCATATGGTTTTCGGCAAAATCAGCGTAAACGCCCAGCATGCGTTGCGTCTCGGCGATCGCTTCTTCGGCCGTAGCATGGACAGTATGTCCCTCCTGCCACAGAAATTCTGTCGTTCGCAAAAATAGCCGTGTTCGCATTTCCCAGCGAACAACGTTGCACCACTGATTGATCAGCAATGGCAAGTCGCGATAAGACTGCACCCATCGTGAAAACGTATCGCCAATAATCGTCTCACTGGTCGGGCGGACGATCAGCGGTTCTTCCAGCGGACCAGTGGGCACCAGTCGTCCGTCTGGTCCCGGCTCCAGCCGCGAATGGGTAACGACAGCACATTCTTTCGCAAAACCTTCAACGTGTTGGGCTTCTTTTTCCAGAAAGCTGATCGGGATAAACAGGGGGAAATAGGCGTTTTCGTGACCCGTATCTTTGAACATTTGATCGAGTGCCCGTTGCATGTTCTCCCAAATGCCGTAACCCCAAGGTTTGATGACCATACAGCCGCGAACGGTCGAGTTTTCAGCCAGATCAGCGGCCTTGATCACTTGCTGGTACCATTCGGGGTAATCTTCATTCCGAGTGGGAGAAATACCTGTTTTTGCCATGTAAATGCAACTTGCCTGTGCCAGTTCGACCGACTCATTATTGAAACGAATCGAATATTCTAGGCGTTTGGGAAAATGGAACCAGCGTACCGAAACCTCGGCTTTTAACGAGAAAATGGATCGGCCGCCGCCTGATTTGGCCCAGATTCTTTATGTTAATTTTCAAATAATCGTGAAACAAAACCGGAGCCGGTGCGTTTAACAGTATGCAGGCTTTTATGGCCTCACCCCAGTAGCCGCCCACGCTCGTTGCGTGGGTGGCTCGCAAACATATATTCGAATTCGCAAATTACCATCCGTCATATCCTGGCGGATTTTTTTGTAGGCATTCACGCCGTTGCTGCCTGAACTTATTTGGCAAACAGCTGCGACAGGTCATCGAACGCCTTGAATTCCAGAGCATTGCCTGATGGATCAAGGAAAAACATGGTGGCCTGTTGGCCGGGTTGGCCTGCGAATCGGATCTGGGGTTCGATGATGAATTCGATGTTCGCAACGATCAGTCGATCGCGAAGAGTTTTCCAATCGTCCATGTCGAGAACGATGCCGAAATGGGGGATGGGCACGTCATGGCCATCCACTTGATTTTG